>DASSIC010000320.1:0-9592 GCA_035692325.1 Gemmatimonadaceae bacterium
CGGCTCGATCATCTCGAGCCCGGCGCGGATCAGGGCGAGCACGAAGACGAACACCAGCGCCGCCCGCAGCGGCTTCAGCCAGCGCAGGTAGTCGCGCAGGTATTCGCGCCGCTTTCCCTTGGGCCAGATCCGGCGGAAGAGCGACGGCCGCTTCCCGTTCTCCGGCTCGTCGGGAGCGGGAGGCTCCACGACACGTCCCGCATTCCGCTCCGCCTCGAGCTTGTCGTCGAGGCGGCGGTGCAGGTAGTCGTCGACGAAGCGACGATACCGCTGGCGGGAAGAGGGAGGGGCGCGCACCGAAAGGACCGTGAGCCGTGAACCGTGATCCGTGAACCGTGACGTCCAACGTCCCACGTCCCACGTCGAACGTCAATATGCTTCACCCCGCCGAATCAGCGAGTCTCCAGCTCCTCCAGCAGCGCTTCGCTGCGCGCCAGCCCGGTCCGCGCGCCGAGGCGGCGGAAGCTTTCCGTCGCCTGGCGGGCCTCGTACAGCGCCCGGTCCGCGTCACCCGCGCGATCGGCGAGGCGCGCGCTGGCCAGCAGCACCTCCGCCTGCATGAGCGCCTGGCCACTCGCGTCGGCCAGCGTGGCTGCCTCGTCGAGCAGGCGACGCGCTTCCTCGAGCCGCCCCAGCGCGGTGTACGCTTCACCGGCGCAGCGGCAGGCGTCAGCCTGCGTGCCGCGGTCGCCGATCACGGCGCTCGCTCCTCCCGCGGCCAGCGCGCTCACCGCCGCGAGCTGATAATCCCCGCGGCGGAGCGCCAGCTCGGCGCGACCCACGCGGGCCATCACCACCAGCCGCTCTGCGCCCGCCTGCTGCGCGAACTCGATCGCGCGCATCTCGTGCTCGTCCGCCGGCACCAGCTCGTCCAGGTCGCGATGCACGATGGCGAGATTGTGAAAGGTCTCGGCGAGCCGGTGCATGTCGCCGAGCCGCTGGTAGATCGGCACCGCCAGCTGATACAGGTAGAGCGCGTGATGCCAGTCGCCGCGCAGGCTGGCCACCGCGCCCAGGTTGTTCATCGCGCGCCCGGCGAGCAGCGGATCGCTCGACTGCTGCGCGAGCTCCAGCGCGCGGTCCCACGCCACCTGCGCGTCGTCGAGCGCGCCCACGGCGAAGCTCGCGGCGCCGAGCAGGTTGAGCGCGGTGCGGTGCACCGAACGATGGGGACCATGCGAGAGCACGGGAATCGCCTCCTGCAGGCAGTCGCAAGCACGACGCGGCTCACCGATGCGCATCAGCGCCTCGGCATAGAGCGTCACGCGCTCCGGCCGCGCCGCAACCGGCACAAGCTCGCCCCGCAGCATGTCCGCGACCTCCGGCCACGCGCCGGCGCTGGCGCGCGCACGCGCCTGCCGCAGAACGACGTCGTCGAGAGTGGAGGAGGTCATGAGCCGGATGACGGGATGACGGGAAGACGGGAGGACGGGAAGACGGGATGACGGGATGACGGGATGACGGATCTGATCAGTACGAGATCGCGTAGCCGGTGAAGCTCACCAGCTTGGCTTCCACCTTGTCCGAGCTGAAGTCCACGAAGCTCGACAGCCGGATCCATGGCAGCCCCGGCGATTCCTGCTTCCAGATGCTGAGCTGCAGCTCGCGCGTCACGTCCTCGGCGTCCACGTCGCCGTCGCCGTCGAGATCGTGGCTCGCCTCGCCGAAGTCGATCTTCAGCTCGGCCGGCGTGGTCGCGGCGAAGGTCAGCCCCGATGGCTGGAAGTCGAGGATGAGGCGCGAGGGATCCGCCACGCGAATGGTGATGAGCACCGAGTCGCCCATCTGGATCGCCGTGCCGTCGGGGCGCCGGTCGAGCGACGCGCCCGGCACCTTGAACCGCATGAACAGCGACGAGTCCGACGTCCCCGGCTTGGGCTGGTAGTACATGAACGCCTCCCGGTCCTCGCCGCGCTTCGCGTAGAACGAGACGACGGGGCTGGAGAGGGGCGGCGTGTTGATGGACGGACGCAGGAAGTGCATCTCGTCCGCCTGGCGGATGTCGCTCCCGGCAGCGGTGGAGCTGTCGGAGTTGCAGCCGGCGAGCGCGCCGGTGAGCGCGAACGCGAAGGCGAGGGAGAGCAGGTGCGCGAAGCGGCGATCAGGCATGGCGAGCCTCGAGGGTCTCGTTGGAGTCGGTATCGGTGGGGTCGTCGGTGGCGCCGGAATCGTCGGCGCCGCCGGCGAGGAGTCGAACGAGCCGCGGCCGGGAGATGCCGAGCCGACGCGCCGCCTCGCTCTTGTTGCCGCCGCAGAGCGCGAGCATCCCGTGCACCGCGGCGGAGATGACGGCGCCCAGTGGCGCCGGAAAGGGAATCGTCGTGTCGGGCACGCCGCCCGCGCCGCTCACCGGCTCGAAGTCGTCCGGCGTGAGCACGGGGGAACGCGCGAGCACGACCGCGCGCTCCATGATGTTGCGCAGCTCGCGGATGTTGCCCGTCCAGTCGCGCACCCGCAGCGACTCCGCCGCTTCCGGCGTGATCCGGGGCCGCGCAATGCCGTAGTCCGCCGCGAAGCGCTCGAGGAAATGCTCGGCCAGCGGCAGGATGTCCTCGCGCCGCGCGCGCAGCGGGGGCAGCGCGATGGGCACGACGTTCAGCCGATAGTAGAGATCCTCGCGGAAGACGCCGCGCTTCACCGCGTCGGCGAGATCCACGTGCGTGGCGGCGATGATGCGGACGTCGAAGGGAATGTTGCGCGTGCCGCCAACGCGGCGAATGACGCGCTCTTCCAGCGCGCGCAGCAGCTTCCCTTGCAGCGGCAGCGCCAGGTGGCCGATCTCGTCGAGAAAGAGCGTGCCGCCCGTCGCGAGCTCGAACAACCCGGGCTTGGCGCCGGTGGCACCGGTGAAGGCGCCCTTCTCGTGTCCGAACAGCTCGCTCTCGAGCAGCTGCTCGGGAATGGCCGCACAGTTGATGTCCACGAACGGTGCCGCCTGTCGCGGGCCGTCGTAGTGGATCGCGCGGGCGAGCAGCTCCTTGCCGGTGCCCGTCTCGCCCGCCAGCAGCACGGTGGCGCTGGTGTGCGGGATGACGCGTGCCGCGCGCTCGAGTGCGGCGTGCAGCGCTTCGCTTTCGCCCAGGATACCTTCGAACCGATACTTGCGGCGCTCGGCCGCGGTGAAGGCGCTCGCGCTGAGCTGCGCGCGGAGCACCTCGGCCTGCTCGCTCAGCCAGGCTTTCAGCAGATCGTAGTCGGCCGGCAGGGCGAAGTACGCCGCCGCACCGGCCCGCATCACCGCCGCCGCCAGTCGATGATCCTCGACTGCGCCGACGGCGGCGATGGGGCTGCTGCCCCCGACCATCTGGAGCAGCGCCGGCTCGATCCGTTCCTCCTCGCCCGCCGCGGCGATCAGGCCGACCGTTCCAACCAGTCGGTCGAACGCCGCGGGATCGGACACCTCGACGATTCCGAGACCGCATTCACCGGCGAGCACGGGCCACTGCGCCGAGAAGGAATCGCTGAGAGACAACAGGGAGAGGAGGGGCACGATGATCTAGTTGTGGCGCCCGTCGCGGTCGTCGTCCTCGAAGACGTCGAACGAGCGCTTGATGTTGTTGTCGACCGTTTCCTTGGCCGCGGTGCCCGCGGTGGCCGTGCGCGGATCCATCGTCGTGCCGTCGGTGTTCTTGAACCAGCTCGACAGGTCGACGTGCACCGTGAGGTTGCCGGCCGAGCCGTCCACGACGAGCGGCGGATTGAAGGTCAGCTCGAGCTCACCCTCGGCGGCCGACGTATAGACGAACGGCTGGCCGTTGTAGGTACCTTCGACGCGAACGCTCACGCCGCGGAACTGCGGGTTGGCGGCGAGGAACGCGGCCGATGCGGCGGCGTCGCCTTCCGTCTCGTTCATGACCGCGTCGATCTTGGCCTCGAACTGCTGATACGAGCCGGCCGGCAGGGTCACCGCGAGCACGCCCTTGGCGGATGCATCGAGCGGCAGGTCGACGAGCATCGGTCCGAGCTTGAGCTCCGGGCACTCGGACTCGTGCGACGTCGTGGTGGTGACGCACGACGCGCCGATGCGCGCCAGCTCCGACTTGGAGATCACCAGCTGCGCCTTGGTGATGACGATCGGGTCGGCGGTGGTGGCGCTGACGGAGAGGCTGGCCAGCGACGCGGTGGCCGAGGCCGACGCGACGGTGGAGAAGGACAGGCTCATCGGGCCCGAGCCGGCGGTGCCGGTGGAATCGGCGCAGGCGGCGAGGCCGGCGAGGGACAGCGCGCTGAGGGCGGAGGTGAAGCGGATCGAGGCGTTCATTGGTGTGCTCCTTGGAGCTCGTGAAACGAGGGCCATGACTTGCTCCGCGCCGCGGCAACCGGCTCTCGTCCTAGTGGAAGGAGCGGGCGGAGTCGGTGCGGTACAAGGCGAGGGACGTGCCGGATCCGGACGTCGGTTTGAGCGGCCCAATGCCTTGTCCAGCAACGAGTTACATCATGTGAGCCTCGTCACACGAACGTGCTGCTATAACGGATCGATATAGGGGCGTCGTCCATTCCGATGCAGTCGGGTTAAGGCGGACGGTGAACGGATGGAGCAAACCTTTGGTGAATGTCCCGGGTCGAAGGAGCCGTAGCAGGACCCCTTCACCTCAGCGGAGAGGATCACCATGCGAGCTTGCAGCGGCAGGACGGCGATCGTTGCCGGGATCCTGATGGGCGCGATCGGACTCGGCACGACCGCGGGCGCACAGGAGTCGACACCGGCAAAAGCCGACTCGGCGCCGCACTTCGCGCTGTTCGGCGGCTGGGCGCCGATCGACGGGATGGACGTCATGAAGCGCGGCTTCGCGATGGGCGCGAGCGGCGATTTCCGTCTCTCACCGATCCCCGTGCCCCTTCGCTTCTCGCTGTCGTTCGACGAGCGCGGGGGCGAGTACGTGAGCAAGCAGCGCGGCGGCCAGGCGTCGCTCGACCTCGTGATGCGTCCCATCCCGAAGCGCTTCGGTGTCCGCCCCTATTTCCTCGGCGGGCTCGGCGTGGCGACCCAGATGGGATACATGGGATGGGGGCGCTACACCGTCTACACGCCCGATGGCGCGTTGACGCCCACCTTCTACAACTACTTCCAGCCGCGGCAGACGTGGGCCTTCGCGTCGGTGGGGATGGGACTCGACGTCGGGCGCGCGTTCATCCAGATGAAGCTCGACCAGCCGATCGCGAGCCAGGGGCCGGTGCTCGTGCCGATCAGCGTGGGCTTCCGGTTCTGGGACTGACTCTGCGCGGCTTTCGCGCGACCGGGCGTCGAGGCTAGCGTCCCAGCTTGATGCTCAGCATGCGGACGTCCGCCATCACTTCGGCTACCAGTGCAATCTGCTGTTCGGTCAGGCGCTGCGAGCCGGCGCGGAGGTCCTCCTGTGCCCGTCGTACTTGCTCGTGCCGTTCGTGCTCGGCCCACCGGAGCGCTTCGTCGCTCGCGGCGGCTGGCGTTTCGTGGCCAAGGTCGACCACCGTTTCCTGAACCGCTTCGTCCATCGGGACTCTCCTGGGTGCGGGGAGCAGCAGGGACAGGGGAGGGGGGAGGATGATCACCGTACAAGAGCACCAATCGGGGCCGTCGTCAAGGGTGACCGACGGACGTGGGACGTAAGGAATTGGCAGCGGGCGGCATCAGTATGATGTCCGAACGCTGCATTCATTCCACCACAACCGACGAGGACCCATGCGCCTGCATCATGCGCTTCCGCTCATCGCGCTCGCCATCGCCAGTCGTCTCGACGCTCAGTCCACGATGAGTGGGCCGGCCTCCGCCGCGGCCAGCTCGGCGTCGTCTGTCGACGTGAAGGAAATGAAGGCGGCGCTTCGCGCGCTGGTGATGAAGCAGGAAGCCTTCTGGTCGGAGCACGGCTCGTACACCGCCGACATGTCGGCGCTCGGACTCTACCCCAGGCCCGCGTCGGCCAACGGCACGCCGGCCGTGCAGGTCATCTTCGCGGGCAGCCGCGGGTGGACCGGCATGGCGACGCAGAGCACGATGAAGGGCACGTCGTGCGTTGTCTTCGTCGGCAACCCGGACGAGCTGCCCAAGCTGCCGGCGACGATGCGATCGAAGGCGATACCGAGCGTGCAGGGCGCTCCGCTCTGCGACGAACGCTGAGTGGACGTCGGACGCGGGACGTGGGGAGTTTTACGTCCCACGTCCCACGTCCCACGTCAAACGTCTACGGTCTCCACACCGTGACCTGCGATGCCGGGTGCCGTGCCTTGGCGGGCGGCACCTCGACCGGCGTCCCCACGTTCACGATCGCGACGATGCGCTCGTTCCCGGCGACGCCGGCCGCGGCGCGCGCAGCCGGGTCGCTCATGACGGCGCCCGTCTTCAGGGCCGTGCCGAGTCCCATCTCTGTCGCCGAGAGTGCGAGGTTCTGGATCGCCATCATCGTGGCGGCGTAGTCCTCTTCACGCTTCTCCGCGTCGTCGTTCACGACCACCGCCACCGCGATCATCGCGGGGAGTGCGCGGTGTTCGGCGGCAACGGTGTCGCGCAGCTTCTGCGCAGCGTCCGCGTCGGTGAGCTTCTTCGCCTTGCGATTGCCGAGCGCGAGCCCGTAGGCCGCGCGCGCTTCCGGTCCGAGGACGTAGAAGCGCCAGGGGTTGGTGAGATGGTGGTTGGGGGCGAGGACGGCGGCGTCGAGGAGGGCCTCGATCTCGCTGCGAGTGACAGGGCGGTCGGCGAATCGCTTGATGGAGCGTCGGCCGCGGATGGCTTCGGATGCGCGCATGTGGAGGAAAGTAGTCGCCGCGCGCGCATTGAAACCGTTGTGCCCGGGAAGGGCGGGGGCTACATTCTTGGTCTGCCCGCTGGCGGTAATAGCGGACGGGACGTAGCGCAGCCCGGTAGCGCACCTGAATGGGGTTCAGGGGGTCGCGGGTTCAAATCCCGCCGTCCCGATTGCAGTAAGTGAACGGCCCACGAGCGATTACATGCTTGTGGGCTTTTTCATTTTCCCGGGTGGGCTGAGCTTCACCAATAGTTGACCAATAGTTTCGGCGGTTTGACCGCCAGTTACCAAGAGCAAGCCGCTGCACTGGGCCGGGTATGCAAACCATACCTCGCGACTTGCCGGCAATCTGGCGTGAGCGGGCGGAAACTCTCCGCACCTACGGCGATCCCAACACTGCTCGACTCTGCGATAGCGCTGCGATCGAGATTGAGCGAGCCATGGACGGTTCGCTGGCGAGACGTTGCCTCTCCGCGACGCTGCCGAGAGTCCGGCTTCACTGCTGACCATCTCGGCGCTCTGGTCAAGACCGGAACAATCCCCAACCCAGGGCGCAAAGGCGCTCCGCGTATCCGTCGCCACGACCTCCCGCCCATCAAGCAACCCGGTGGGCGGGGAAGGCCGTCGCGTCCGAAGTCCATTCCAGGTCGTAACGGCATCCACGCTATCGCTCAATCACATCATCCCAAGGAGGCCAAATGAGTTGGTCGGTCAAGCGGATCAAGCATCCGCGATATCCCGAGTTCACCGTTCGTGTTCGTGAGTTCGAGTCTGGCGGAAGCCTACACGTGCTCCGCCAGGTCAATGGCAAGCAGATGAGTCGGTCGCTCAAGTACAAGCGCCGCGATCTTGGCTCAACTCAGAAGACAAAGGAAAGGCAGAAGTGCTGGCCTGACGCGCTTGGCCTTCGACGCTCCCAACATCATGATCACGACGTTTCCCTTCGTCCTGATCCCGACGCTGCTGGTGCCAGTGGCACTCCTGCTCCACGCGCTGGCACTGAAGCGTATCGTCGGCGCGCAGGGTGGTCGCGTCCCGCAGTCGGCGGCTGATGGCGACGAGTATATCGCGGGCCTCCTCTGACGTTCTCAACGACGATGGCCTACGCGGATCCGGATGCGGCGGGTCGGCTCCGCATCGCGAATCATCGGTCCGGCAAGGAGGGTGAGAGCTCCGAGGTGAAGGGACGTTGACGTTCCTGGGCACGCTGGCTCGCCGCGGGCTCGCGCCGTAGCTTGGCACCGGCCCTTATCCCCGACCCCGTGACCCTGCCGTCCCAGAATCGCCGAGTGCAGCCCGCCGCCGGTATCCTCGCGACCGACCTCGGTGACGAGATGGTGCTGCTCGATCCGGATACGGGGATGATGTTCGGGCTGAACGGGACCGGCCGCCTGATGTGGACCCACCTCGAGCGCTGCACGGTCGGGGAGCTCGCGACGCGGCTCGCGGAGTCGTTCGACGTGGAGCCGACGCGCGCCGCGGCGGACGTGGACGCGCTACTGGGTGAGCTGCTCGCGCGCGGACTGGCCCGCGAGCTCACCGAATGACGCCAGGCCGGCCGACGACGCTCGCCGCCGGCCGGATCGCGGTGCGACGCGCATCGCGCGAGACGAGGGCGTGGCTGCGGTGGCACTGGGACCACGGGCAGAACCTTCCGCCGGCGGCGACGCCGTCGGTGGTGGTGACGGACGAGGGTGCGGGCGAGCCGCCGCCGAGCGCGGAGGTGCGGATCGCGCGCGGGGACCGCGACGCGATGGAGTGGGCCGGCGCGGGCGACGAGTGGTGGGGCGGGGAGCTCGGCCGCAGCGTGCGGCTGGTGCTCGGCGGAGCGCCGTTCGAGGTGCACGCCTGCTCGCCGGTGCGGCCCGAGGGAGGAACGCACTGGCTCGCGGTCCACCTTGCGCTCACCGAGGCGATGCGCGCCGGGGGCTACCTGCCGATGCACGCCGCGGTGATCGAGCGTGCGGGGGTCGCGACGGCGATCGTGGGGCCGAGCGGGGCCGGCAAGAGCACGGCGGCGATGGCGGCGGCGCGGAGGGGATGGCGCGTAGTGGCGGAGGACCTGGCGTGGGTGGATCCGGGCGCGATGACGGTGCACCGGTGGGATCGGGGGATCCGGCTGCACGACGACTCGTATCGGCGACTTGGCGCCGAGCGGGGCGCCCGGGCGCCGCACCGGGATGAAGGGGGGAAGCGCCGCCTGCCGTATGCCGGGCTGGGGGACGCCGGATCGTGCTCGTCGGCGACACTGGCGCATCTCGTCGTGCTGGGCCCGCGGGAGGACGGTGCGACGCGCCGCGAGCCCCTCGCGCCGCGGGACCGGGTGCGGGCGCTCTGGGAAGCGACGGGGGCGCCCTTCACCGACCGGGGCCGAGCGATGGCGGCCGCCGGGGTTCAGCGGCTGCTGGAGGAGCTCAGCTTCGAGCTGGTGCGCGTGGGGAGCGACTCGGCGTTCCCGGCGGGCCGCTGAACAACTCGCGGTAGTCGCGCATCATGTCGAGCTCCTCGCCCGTGGGGAAGGGGTGCCCCTTCCGTTCCACCCAGGCATGGCCGCGCAGCGACGCGCCGTCGCGGCGGACGCCGCTGACGAACCGCACCGCCTCGCCCTGACGCCGCAGCACGCGATAGAGGGCGAGCGACTGGAGCAGGCAGGCGGTCTCGTATTCGGCGAGGGCGGGACGCAACCGCCGGAGCAGCGCGACACACCGGCGGACGTCCGCGACCGCCAGCTCGGCGGGGACGCGGCGGGGCGAGGGCGCCGCGGGCTCCACCGCGGCGAGCATGGCGCGCGGATCGGCGTGGGCCCGGACGGCCCGCCACGCGCGCCACACGTGGGGCGCGGTGCGCAGCAGGCGCATAGCGGATTGCAG
>DASSIC010000321.1:0-10216 GCA_035692325.1 Gemmatimonadaceae bacterium
GCGCATGAGGCCATCGTGCAGCCCGTACACGCAGCCGTGAATCGTGAGCGGCTGCTTCCGGTCCCAGGCATCCTGCACCACGGTAGAGCGAGCCGTGTTGAGCACCTGCTCCGCCACGTTCAGCTCACACAGCCGGTCGACCCGTGCCTCGCCGGAGAGCGCGTTCAGCTCGCCCTCGTGCTGCTGCGCCACGTCCTCCACATGCCGAAGCCAGTTGTCGATCAAGCCGTACCGCCGGTCGTCGAGCGCGGCGCGCACGCCGCCGCATCCGTAGTGCCCCGTGATGAGGATGTGCTCCACCTTGAGCACGTCCACGGCGTACTGGATCACGGTGAGGCAGTTGAGATCCGTGTGCACGACGACGTTGGCGACGTTGCGGTGCACGAACATCTCGCCCGGCAGGAGCCCGACGATCTCGTTGGCCGGCACCCGGCTGTCCGAGCAGCCGATCCACATGTACTTCGGCGCCTGCTGCGAGATGAGGCGCGAGAAGAACTGCGGATCCTCCCGCACCATCGCCGCGGCCCAGGCGCGGTTGTTCGCGAACAACTCCGGGATCTGCGTCATGCGTCGCTATTGGCGGTGCGCACGTCGGCCGTCAGTCGGCCGACGTGAAGGTGATGTCCGTGTCGATCGGCTTGCCGTGTCGCCACACGCCGGTACCGCTGCGCGGCGCGGTCACGACCTCGAAGCGGACCTCGAGATCCTGTGGAGCATCGGCGAAGGTGGGGCGCAGGTCGTGGAGCACCGCGGTGTAGGCGGCTTCGTGGTCACTGGCCGACACGATGCCGACGTGGATGGGGTGCGCGAAGCGCTGCATCTCCATCGCGCCCGGAACCTTCTCGGCGATGTAATAGACGTAGGTGTACACGGTCACTCGGTTGGAAGGTCGAGATCGTTTCGGGATGATATAGCCCGTCGGCGGCGTTCCGGCCAGCCGACGGGCACCCGAACCTTCTACTGCGCGCTGATCGCGTCCACGGTGAAGACGAGGACAGAGTTCCCCGGGATGCGGCCGGCGTCCTTCGTCCCGTAACCCAGCTCGGGGGGGATGATGAGCTGGCGACGGCCGCCGACCTTCATGCCGACCAGTCCCAGATCCCACCCCTTGATGACCTGACCAGCTCCGAGGCGGAAGGAGAAGATCGCCTTCGGCTCGGGGTTCGAGTCGAACACGTCGCCGTTGGCGAAGGAGCCGACATACCGCATCCCGACCGTCTGTCCAGCGGCCAGCGTGGTGCCGGTGCCGACGGTGATGTCGCGGTAGTAGAGGCCGGAGGGCTGCTTGGTCGAGGCGGCGAGATTGACGCCGAGCGAGCTGGCGAAGGTGGTCTGTTCGATGGGCACGGCCGTGGGCGAGTTGTTGCTGCAGCCGGCGGCGAGCGCCGCGGCGAACAGCGTAGTGAGGACATGGAAACGCATCGAAAACGGAGGTGAGTGAAGGTGATGGGCGGGTGGAGCGCGGCGCGTTAGCCTGCCCCGCCCTGTTCGCGATCGCGCCGCACCGGCACGCGCTTCCCCTTGATCGTCGCACCGCGCAGGGTGTCGATGATGCCGTCGGCGATCTCGTCGGGTACCTCGACGAGCGAGAAGCGCTCGGTGATCTGGATGGCGCCGATGGCGCGCGGATCCACGCCAGCCTCGTTCACGATGGCGCCCACGAGGTCGGAGGGACGGATCTTCGCCAGCCGGCCGGCGCCGATGTACAAGCGTGCGACGTCCCACTCCGGCGTGATGCGCGGCGGCTTGCCGCTCGCCGTGCGTGCACCGGCCTTGGCCGCCTCGTGGCGACGCGAGCCCGCCTTCGCCGTCGGCGCCCGCTCGCGGTCCGAGCGGTTGGGCCGCGGCGGATGGAGCGTGACCGTCGGGATCTCCTCCGGATCACCGCCGCTCTCCTTCGCGTCCGCCTGCTTCACCGCCGCCGCGGCGACGTCCATGATGTCGAACTCCTGCGCCAGCGAGTCCACCAGCACACGGAACTGATCGAGCCCGCCGGCGAGAATCGTCTCGCGCAGCGAGGCGCGCGTCATCTCGAGACGGCGCGCGCGCAGGTCGGCCACCGTCGGGACGGCGGCGATCTCGATCTTCTGCTTGGTCTGATACTCGATGTTGCGCAGCAGGCGGTGCTCGCGCGGCTCGGCCAGCGTGATCGCCACACCTTCGCGGCCGGCGCGGCCCGTGCGGCCGATGCGATGCACGTACGCCTCGGCGGCGCTCGGCACGTCGTAGTTCACCACGTGCGACACGTGCTGCACGTCCAGCCCGCGGGCCGCCACGTCGGTGGCGACGAGCAGGTCGGTGGTGTTGGCGCGGAACTTCTTCATCACGCGGTCGCGCTGCTCCTGCGACAATCCGCCGTGAAGCGCCTCGGCGCGATAGCCGCGGCCGTTGAGCGTTTCCGTGACTTCATCCACCTCGGTGCGCGTGCGACAGAACACGATCGCGGAGGTGGGGTTCTCGACGTCGAGCACGCGGCCGAGCGTGGCCATCTTGTGCGCCCGCGACACGATGTACGCCACCTGGCGCACGCGCGGCGCGGAACCGGCGGGCACGATCTCGCGATCGATGCGCACGCGCACCGGATCCTTGAGGTGCTTGTTCGCGATGTCGGCGATGCGGGGAGGCAGCGTCGCGCTGAACAGCGCGGTCTGTCGCTCGGCCGGCATCGCATCGAGGATCGCCTCGAGATCCTCGGCGAAACCCATGTCGAGCATCTCGTCCGCCTCGTCGAGGATCACCGTCTTCACGCCCTCGAGGCGAAGCGTCTTGCGGCGGATGTGGTCGAGCGCACGGCCGGGGGTGGCGACGACGACGTCGACGCCGCGCTTGAGCGAACGGATCTGCGTCTCCATGCTCGCGCCGCCGTAGATGGGCAGCGCGATGATGCCCATGGCCTTGCCGTACTTGTGCACCGCCTCGGCGACCTGCATCGCCAGCTCGCGCGTGGGGACGAGGATGAAGGCCCGGGTGCGCTCGCGCGCGTCCGCCGTCGGGGTGAGGAGGCTCATGAGCGGAAGCGCGAACGCGGCCGTCTTGCCGGTACCGGTGGCCGCCTGTCCGAGGACATCACGCCCGGCGAGGAGGGGTGGGATCGCCTCGCGCTGCACGGGAGTGGGCTCTTCGTAGCCGAGGACTGCGAGGGCCTCGACGACTCTGGGATCGAGGCCGAGTCCGGAGAAGCCGGCGGCGATGGGGGAGCCGTCTGGGCTCGCGGTACGCGGTGTCATGCGTGGAAGATACACCCTTGTCGAATGAATATCTTTCGGCATGTCGCTCCCCGCCGACGGGTTCCCGTTCGAGATCCGCGAGTCGCCCATGCAGGGGCTCGGCGCCTTCGCGACTCGCGCCATCGTCGCCGGCACCAGACTCATCGAGTATGCAGGAGAGCGCCTCACCCCGGCCCAGTCGGAGGCGCGCTATCCGGACGTGCCCGGCGAGCGCCACCACACCTTTCTCTTCGCGATCGACGACGAGGTGGTGATCGACGCGGCCGTCGACGGCAACGAGGCGCGGTTCATCAACCACTCCTGCGCTCCGAACTGCGACGCCGTCATCGAGGACGGGCGCATCTGGATCGAGACGATCCGGGACGTCGAGCCGGGGGAAGAGCTGGCGTACGACTACGCGTACGTCCTGGAGGAGCGACACTCGCCCGCGGCGAAGCGGCGCTTTCCCTGCCACTGCGGGGCAGCGACCTGCCGCGGGACGATCCTGGCGAAGAAGCGGTGAGGGCTACTTCGCGCAGAGATAGTTCAGGGCCACGGCGCCGAGCGAGCCGCCGAGTGCCGGGCCGAAGCCCGGCATCTTGTTCACCGTCCGGTCGACGACGCGCGTGCTCTTCGCGTCCGCGTAGTAGACGTTTTCCTTCGCGGCGAGCGATTTCTTCGTGCAATTGAAGGTGGCCGACGTGCGGTAGCTGGCGAAGGTGCCCTTGGCACCCTTCACCGGCTCCTTGAACACGACCCGCACGTTCGCCGCGACGAGGTCGCCGGTGCGCTTCACGCTGCGCGTGTCGACGTACACGGCGTTGCCACTCGCCGTCGCGCCGATCTCCTTCCACTTCCCTTGCGCCGGCGCGGCGGCGGGGATGGCGAGCAGCGGCGCGATCAACGCGGCGGCGAGCACACTGGATGGCCTGTGACGCTTCATGTGCGACGCGAGGCGGCGAGCTCCGCCTTCTCCCGAAAGGAGAACACGCGCCCGCACTGGGTGCAGGCGAAGCTGCCGGTGTGGACGCCGAGGTCGTACAGCTTCGCGAGCTGGGGATGCTCGCACGGCGCGTCGCCCCAGGCGTCGCGAAGCTCCTGCGCGCGCTTCTGTTTCATCTGCCGGCTCCGGACGAGGATCGTTGCGGTGCAATCACCCCTCAAGGTCGCCGGGAGGGCTCGATCGCGCTACCGCCAGTCGCGCCCGCTGGACCTGGTTGGCCTCGACCCGCAATGCGCAAGACGGGCATTCGGCGGGTCCCGGAGGTAGATTGAGGCTCACTCGTGAGGAGCACCGATGATCCGAGGGTTTGAGTTCCAGGAAGACGGGCGGACGTTCGTCTGCAGTGTGGAAGCTCGTCGCACGACCCCTGACGACGCATGGTGGTGGTTCAACGTGTCCGGGGATCGCCAGCGCTACGCGCCCTTCCAGGCGGCCAACGCCGACACCCAGAAGACCGTGAAGGCGAAGATCGTCGCCTTCTACACCAACCTCCTCGAGGCGCGGGCACGGCCGGCCGAGCCCCGCAGCCACTGGGGCCGACGCCCGAAGGTCGAGGGCGCAGCGACCCCCGCCGTCACGCCACTCCCGAGCTGACTCGAGCACTTCCTGTAGTCCTTCTCGCGGCCGGTACGCCTCAGGGTGTGCCGGCCGCGAGGTCCATCCAGTATCGACCAAGCTGGCCCCGCCGCTCCATGGACTCCCGGGCGATGCGCACGGAGCGCCACGCCTCGCGAGGGAGCTCCTCGGCGAATGCGAGCAGCGTCGGCGTCGCCCCGAACAGCTCGAACACGTGTGCTCCCTCGCCATGATACCAGGCGAGCATCCACGCCAGCTCGTCATCGGCGTCGCCGCGACGAATGCGAACGCCCAGCTCCTCGACCACGGCGCGCGAAGTACCGTCGGGGAGCGCGGCGATGCCCGTGTCGCTCGGCGGCGCCATCGCACCGCGCCACACGAGAAAGACCGCGCGCTTCATCGCTTCGGCAGCCGAGTCGGCGTCGGCGAACAGCTCGATGTACGCGCGCACGATGGCCGGGTACTCGCCGTAGAGCCCCGATCGCTCGATCTGCTGGTCGCGCTCGATCAGCGACCCGCTCGCACCACGGATGCTCGCGAGCACCGCGTCCTCCCATCCCGCCAACGACGACAGGCTCAACACGACGCTCGTTCGCTCCCGCTCGAGACGGAGCGAAGGTAATCAGGCGCCGCTGTCCGTGACGACGTGCAGCACCGTGCCCCACGGATCCGCGACGCGCCATCCTTCGTCCGTCTGGGTGACGGCGTGGCCCGCCCCCTCAACGCTTTCGCGGGCGTGGGCGACGTGATCCCGTGGCAGCACGATTCGCCATTCGAGCAGCCGAGCATCGTGCTCCGTGGCTGGCCGTGCATTGGCCCCCGCCCACGTGTTGAGGCCGAGGTGATGGTGGTAGCCGCCAGCCGCGAGGAAGAGCGCGCCCGGATAGTTCCACACCATGCGATCCAGCCCGAGCGCCGCATGATAGAACGCCGACGCCCGCTCGATGTCGCCGACGTGCAGGTGCACATGCCCCATCCGCGTGCCGCGCGGCATGCCCGTCCACTTCTCGCCCTTCGCGGCGGCGACAACGTCCGCCAGGTCGAGCGGCTCGGTGGCCATCGTGATCTGGCGGTCGACGGCGCGCCATTCGTTGCGCGGCCGGTCCGCGTACACCTCGATGCCGAGTCCATCGGGGTCACGCAGATACAACGCTTCGCTCACGAGGTGGTCGGACGCGCCGGCCCGCGCACCGATCTCGGCGAGGTGCTCCACGAAGCGGCCGAGCGCGGCGCGATCGGGGAGGAGAATGGCGAAGTGATAGAGGCCCACGAGCCCCTGCTGCGGAGCGGGCGCGACGCCGCGCCGCTCGTACAGCCGGACCAGGGGCGCGGGGTCGTCGTAGGCGCCGAGTGTGGCGCTGGTGGCGTCGCGTTCGAGCACGCGCATGCCGAGCACGCGCTGGTAATAGTCGAGTGAGCGAGCCAGATCGGCGATCTGGAGCCTGACCTCGCCGAGTCGAAGCTCGGCCGGGAGTCGATAGCCAGCCGGGATGATGCCGACCGCGGTGGCCGCCGACCCGTCCGTGGTGGCGTGCGCTGCATTGCTCATGATCGATCTCCCTGCCGAAGCGATGAAGGAATTCAGACGGTGGTCATGGTGTCGCCGCGCCGGCCCGCGATGGCGGCGTCGGCGGACAGTGCTCCGGGACCGCCGATGGCAATGGCGAGCGAGGCGGCAAGCAAGGTCAGCGCGAACTCGTAGCCGGCCGGGAGGAAGAATCCGCCCTTGAGATGCACGAGCAGGATCGCGCCGATCATGTCGAACGCGAGGCCGAGCGCGGCGAGGCGGGACAGCAGGCCGATGATGAGCGCGAGGCCGCCGAAGAACTCGAGGAGCGCGACGAAGGGGCCCATGATGCCAGGCATGGGGACGCCCATCTGCGTGAACGCGCCGGTCACCCCGGCGAAGCCGTAGACGAACAGCTTCTGGCCACCGTGCGCGGCGAACACGATTCCGGTGACGATGCGGATGATGGCGAGGCCGAGCTGCTGCTGCGCGAGCGTGGCGGTGAGGAGCGAGCGATTGGCCATCGTGGATCTCCTGGAAGAAGGGTCGAGAGGACGGGCGAATGGATGTGTAAACACATATTACTCCGCCTCGAACCAGCCGGCGGTCGTGCGATACTACGGTGCCTCGCGCAGCTGGGCGAGCAGGCCGATGAGTGTGCGAAGCTGCCCGGCAGACAGATGACCCAGGCGCTCCCGATGCGACTGGGCGACCGGACCATCCAGACGGCTCAGCAGCGCGAGCCCCGCCTTCGTGATGCGCGTCGTCACGAGGCGCCGATCCTGCTCGCCGCGTTCGCGCTCGACGAGACCACTCTCTTCCAGGCGATCGAGCAGGCGCGTGACGTCCGGCACCTGCGCCACCAGTCGATCGCGTATCTCGTTTCGGCAGAGCCCTGCCCGTCCCGCGCCGCGCAGGATGCGCAGCACGTTGTACTGGGTAGGCGTGATGTCGTACTCCTTGAGCGAGTCGGCGAAGCCGTGCATCAGGAGGGCGGCCGTCCGCTCGATGCTGAGCAGCGCTTCCTGCTCGAGGCTGTCGAACGGCTTGCCCTGCTTGATCTCGTCACGGAGCTCGCGTGCCATGCCGGATAATATGTGTGATAACACACATTGTCAAGCGTGGATCAGGCCATGGGACGCGACATGCGCACGACTGGAAGCACCACGCCGTCGGGCATGGTGGCATCGACGCGCTCGCGGGCGGTGAAGCCGAGCGCCTCGTACAAGGGAACACCTGGCAGCGTGGCGCCGAGCTCGAAGGTTCGGAAGCCGGCCTGCCTGGCCGCCTCGTGACAGGCGTCGAACAGACGCCGCGCGAGTCCGCGCCTGGCGTAGCGTGGGTCGACGAAGAAGGCGCGGATGCGCGCGGCGTCCGTGGCGGGATCGAGCAACGGATCGCCCGACGACGTCTTGTGCTGATCGCCGCCGTACAGCGTCGCGCGCCGGCTCCAGCCGCCGGCCGCGGCGATATCCTCCCCCTCTCCCTCGATGAGGAAGTAGGTGCCGTCGGCGATGAGCTGGCTGTCCACGCCGAACACGTACCGCAGCGCGCTCTCGATCTGCTGCTCCGAGTAGAAGCCGACGCTCAGGCCACGCACCGAGTGCTCGATCAGCCGTCGAAGCGCAGCGACGTCCGCCAGCGTGGCCGCGCGGAGCCGCAGCTCAGTCACGCCGGGAACGGCGTCGCTCCATGCGCCACCGCAGGTGATCGTGCACGAGGAGCGCGACACCCAACGCGGCCATCGCCGTGCCGAGCGATGCGAAGATCCACTCCCGGACCGTGACGCTTTCCGCCGCTCCCATCGCGAAGGCGAGGGTGGCATATCCGGCAACGATTCGATCGAAGGGACGGAGTGGCGCGAGTTGCATCTCAGCAGGCCGACGGAGGGAAGAGCATCGCGTGATAGACGGAGAGCCTCGTCGTCTCGTCACGATTGCCCCGCCGCATCGTCCATGATTCGAGCCGGCACGCGCGACGGAGCGCGGGTGGCTCCTCCGATTCCCGCAGGCGAGCCTTGGCGCCACCGCTCCTCGCTACACTCGACGTCGTAGAGGGCAACGTGCCGCACGGAATGCGCTTCCCCATCGAGCGCCCGGTGGCACAGCTCGGACGCACGGCCGCGAACGACGTGTGCCTGCTCGACGACACGGTATCCGCGTCGCACGCCACGCTCATGCTGCGGGGCGCCACCTGGCATGTGCTCGATCACTCGTCGTTCAATGGAACGTGGGTGGATGGTGTGCGCGTCCACCAGTGCGTGCTGCCGAGCGTGTGCGACCTGCGCCTGGGCGGAGTGACGCTGCGCTTTCGCCAGGTGTTGGCCTAGGCGCAGCCCTCCACGAGATCCACCGCCGCGCGCCGACCGGCGCGATAGTGCACGACCCTTTGTCCGACGGTCTCGAACACGATGCGGTGCAGCGTGTCGGGCGGCGCAGTCACCGTGAGGTCGTGCCCTGCCGGTCCGGTGTACTTGCCCGGCGTGACGCGCACCCGGCCCTCGTAGCGCTGCAGGACCTCCGCCTCGGAGTCGCCGATGCCGGCCCCCTCCGCGGTGCGTAGGTCGCCCGTTCGCACATCCACGCGAACGACCGTGTCGTGATCGACCATCACGAATACCCCGCGGGGGAGCGACGACGCGCGTACATATCCGCAGCTCGCACCGGCGGCGTATTCAGCGCGCAGCCGCTCGCCGAGCACGGTCGAGAGCGCCGCGATGGACGTTCCGGCCAGCACGGGTCCGACACCCTGCGGTGTCACGACCCACTTCGACGCGGCACGATCGCCGGGTGCGCTGTCGGTGCGCGCGGAAGCGCTGGGCACGGCGTGGGTATCGGTCGTCTGTCGCACCGAGTCGGGAACGGGACTCTCCTTGCGGCTGCAGGCCGGGAGGGCGACCAGCGCAAGGACGAGGACGGATCGAGTGAGCACGCGTGGAGGCGTCAGAGGAGGCGAGAACGAGCGCACTCGGCAGTGCCAGAAGCAGGCCGCGAACAACATGGCTCCGCCCGGCTGCGAGGCACCGGGATTGCCTTACTGGAGAGCAATCCAAACCCGGAGCTCCAATGCGACTCACGACCATGTCCATGCGCGCCGCCACGACCGCCCTGCTGCTTGCGTCCGCGAGTGCCTGCTCGAGCGCCGGTGGGCTCGGCAGCATCCTCGGCAGCGTGCTCGGTGCAGGCACAGGCACCGGCGGCAATCAAGTCAGCGGGTACGTGCAGGGTGTCGACACCCGCAACCGCCAGATCGGGATCCAGCAGAGCAACGGGCAGACGATCGCCGTCTCGTACGACAACAACACGCAGGTGGTCTACAACAACCAGAACTATCCGGTCACCTCGCTCGAGAACGGCGATCAGGTGACGCTGCGCATCCAGCAGCTTCAGAATGGCGGCTACTATACGGACGTCATCCAGGTGGATCGTTCCGTGAGCGGGCCCAGCACCATCCAGTCCGGCAACGTGCAGCTGCTGGAGGGATATGTGCGCCAGGTGGATCAGGCCAACGGACTGTTCCTGCTCGACGCGTCCAATGGAGCGCGCATCACGGTGCAGCTGCCGCAGCAGATCTCTCGCAACGATCTGGACCGGTTCCGCAACCTGCGCGTGGGCGACTACACGCGCCTGTATGGCGTGTACCTCAACAACTCGCGCGTGGAGCTGCGGCAGTTCAACTAGTCGCCGTGTCGCGGTAGATCCGCTTCAACAGCGCGATCTGCCCGGTGTGATACGCGTCATGCTGCGCGAGCCCGTGCAGCATGACGCGGTAGGTCACTCCTCCGCCGGCCGAGAGCTCGGCGGCGGTACCGGCCCGTTCGTCGAGGCGAGCAGCGCCGCGCTCACGCACGGCGGCAATCACCTCGCGATGCGCCGCGTCCAGCGCCGCGACGGCGGCGCGCCATCCCTGCTCGCCTGGCGTGGG
>DASSIC010000322.1:0-2858 GCA_035692325.1 Gemmatimonadaceae bacterium
GTGGGCGCGGATCGCGCTCGTGATCGGTGGGACGAATGTGGGGCAAATCGGATGCGCGACACCCGCTCCGGCATCGACGGCCCGGGTCCTGGGCGCCGAGCCGATGCGGGTGCGTCCCGGCATCAGCGTCCTCATGACGGACAGCGTCGGACTCGTGCGCCACCGGCGCGTGGGGCTGATCACGAATCAGACGGGGATCGACGAACATGGCGTCTCGGACATCGAGCGGCTGCGAGACGCCGGTGCGCGCGCGGCGGGCGCGCGGCTCGTCACGCTCTTTTCGCCCGAGCACGGCATCCGTGGCACGGAAGATCGGGAGCAGCTGGCGAGCGGGATCGATTCGGCGAGTGGCCTGTACGTACACTCGCTGTACGGGAACGGCACGATCGCCCCGCCCGACAGCACACTCCGCGACCTGGACGTGCTGGTCGTCGACCTGCAGGACATCGGGACGCGCACGTGGACATACGTCGGCTCCATGCTGTATGCGATGCGTGCCGCGGCGCGACGGCAGCTCCCGATCGTCGTGCTCGACCGGCCCGACCCGCTCGGCGGCGCGCAGGTAAATGGACCGCTGCTCGATCCGACGCTGGCGAATCCGAACGAGCCCACGCCGACGCGCGCCGGACGAGCGTACGCATTATATCCGGCGCCCCTGCGGCACGGAATGACGATGGGCGAGCTGGCGCGCTTCTTCAACGCGCGCCTGGGCATCGGTGCGGATCTGCACGTCGTCCCGATGGACGGCTGGCATCGTGCGATGTGGTTCGATGAGACGGGGCTTCCGTGGGTGCGGCCGTCGCCCAACCTGCCGACGCTCGCCAGCGCGACCGTCTATCCCGCGCTCGTCGCCTTCGAGGCGACGAACGTGAGCGTGGGACGCGGGACGCCCGATGCCTTCCAGCGCTTCGGCGCACCCTGGCTCCGGACGGACACCGTCCTTGCGATGCTCGCGGCGCGGCGGCTGCCGGGAGTGCGGTTCGAGCGCAGCGACTTCACCCCGCAGGCGCCGACGGACGGGAAGTATGGCGGGCGTTCGATTCCGGGGGTGCGCATTGTGGTCACCGACCGCGCCAGCTACCACGCCGGCCGCACCGGCGCCGCCGTGTTGTGGGCGCTCGCCCGCACCTCACCCGACTCGCTCGTGATGCGGGGGCCGGCGTTCGACGAGCGCTTCGGCCGTCCGGCGATGCGCGAGGCGCTGCTGCGGGGCGAGGATCCCGATGTGGTGGTGGCGCGTGACGACGCGTCCGTGGAGGCGTGGCGCCGCGACCTGGCTCCGTTCCTCCTCTACCGATAAGCTGTTGCGGGGCCGCACTGGCGAACACGGCGGCTCGCATGTGTCTTGCAACACGGGGCGGAGAAATCGCGCGCCCTTTCCCGATCACGACCGAGGAGTCGCTTCCATGAGAGCACCACTGAGAGTTTCGTTGCTCGCGTTCGCGCTGGCCGTCGCGGCGGGCTGCGGACCGCGTCAGGTCGAGGTGCGGACTGCGCCGACGACCACGAGTGAGCAGGCCGTGCAGATCACGAACAACCTGAGCCAGGCCGTCAACGTCTACGTCACGACGCCGTCGAGCGGCGAGATCTTCCTGCGGCAGATCCCGGCGAACACGGTGGAGAAGGTGCCGGTGCAGGGTGTGGCGAGTGGCACGACGGTGACGTTCAAGGCCGTGACGGTGGACGGCGCGCGCACCTATCAGAGCCGCAGCGTCGGATTGTCGGGACTGTTCGTGTGGGGCGTGCCCTGAGCGCGGGCGGCTACTCCTGAGCGCGCTGGTTGCTGGACGCTGGCACCCCCGATAGCTTTTACGGGCCGGAGCTGACCCTCCGGCCCGTTGCCGTTTTCGCCCACCCGACATCGTCACCGCCGCTCGACCGTCCGGCCGCGGGACTTCCGTGCGCCTCGGAGCCGCATGAAGCTTCTGCCCGACTGGATCAAGAACGGTTACCTGCGTCTCATCGACCCGGTCGCGACCTGGTTGGTGACGCGGGGGGTGCACCCCAACACGATCACCGTCGTCGGCACGCTGTGCACCGTGGTCGGCGGGATCATCTACGCCACGGGGCACATCCGGACCGGGGGCTTCTTCCTCGGCATCACCGCGCTGTTCGACGTGCTGGACGGCACGGTGGCGCGGCGCTCCAACAAGAGCTCGACGTTCGGCGCGTTTCTGGATTCCACGCTCGACCGGCTGGCGGACGGCTTCGTGCTCGGCGGCATCGCCGTGTTCTACGCCACCAGCCGCGTCCACGGCAGCGTGCCGCTGCTCGTGACGGCGCTGCTCGGACTCGTCGGCGCCTTTCTCACCTCGTACACCCGGGCCCGCGCCGAGTCGCTCGGCCTCGACGCGAAAGTCGGCCTGCTGCAGCGCCCCGAGCGCGTCGTCCTCCTGTCGGCCCCGCAGGCGCTGTTCGGCCTCGTGCTCGACGGGTGGGTGCTCGCCATCATCATCGTCATTCTGTCCGTAACGGCCTGGATCACCGTGATCCAGCGCGTGGCGTACGTCTATACCGCCACCACGCGAGCGGATGCAGCGGAAGCGCGTACCGAGAGCGAGGTTCGTCCCCGCTTCTGGTCGCGCAGCCGTTCGCCGCGCCCTCTGCTCAAAGGAGAATAAGTTCGTGAAAGGTTCCGCCAAGGACGCACCCTCGACCCCCAAGCCCGCGACCGGCCGACTCGGCATCATCACGCCCGGTCTCGGCGCCGTCGCGACGACCTTCATGGCCGGCGTCGAGAGCATCCGTCAGGGCCGCAGCAAGCCGATCGGCTCGCTCACCCAGATGGCCACCATCCGCCTCGGCAAGCGTACCGAGAACCGGACGCCGCTGATCAAGGACTTCGTTCCCCTCGCCGA
>DASSIC010000323.1:0-3280 GCA_035692325.1 Gemmatimonadaceae bacterium
GACGGGCACCCAGGAGCGTTCCTGATCGGTCATACCGCCTCCAGTCGGAGAACCGGCCTTCACACCACGCTGAGTTGCGTGCGGATCGACTCGATTGCCGGCGCGAACAGCGAGAGCTGATCGGGGTCCGCGAACACGACCGAAAAATCTTCCGGCGAGAGCGCCCGCGCGAGCCGCTCGGCGTACGTCTCGCGCAGCAGACGCACGTAGTATTCCGCGTCGTAGTCGCGCGGGTCGGGAAGGGGCGCGACCTCGTCGCTCGCTTCCACGAGCCCCCCCTCGCCGGTCTGGCGACGATATACCCGGATACGGTCGCCCACGCTCCAGGTGGTGCGTCCATTCGCAAGCAGCGCTTCATATGAAAGCTCGCGACGCTTCTCGCGCGAGTCGAGATACTGCTCCGGCGACTTCGTGAGCCGCACGCGCGACGAGACGTCGTGGGTGGGCAACCGTCGCGCGCGCAGCGCGGCGACGGTCTCCAGATAGCCGTCACGCACGCCGACCACGTCGCCGACGAGCAGGCGTGTGAGCGCATGGCGCAGGAAGCGATCGCCGAACGGCTCCGAACGGCTCGACCGGAAGGCGACGCCGCGCAGGAGCAGGGTGCCATCGTAGCCGAGCAGCGCGTAGTTCTTCGGCTCGTGCGAGAGCATGGCGGCGTAGCGTCCCTCCAGCTCCAGCTGCACGAGCGGCGGCAGCAGGGCGGCGATCTCGTCGACGACGCGGCGTTCGTCCGTCTCCGTCCACGTCTCCGGCACGGCGAAGTAGACGCCGTCGGTGTCCGCCTCGAGCAACGTGACGCCGCGCGCCTCGAGCTCCCGACAGAGAAGGCCGAGCAGCTCGCGCCCGCGCCGCGTCACTTCATTCGCCGCGTGTACGTCGGCGAAGCGGGTGAGGTCCCCGCCGGCGGCCAGATAGCCGTATGCCGAGTTGACCACGATCTTGAGCGCGGCGGACATCGCCTCGTGCGAGTGACGCTCCGCGGAGCCCGCTGGCGCGGCGCGGGCCTTCGCCTTCGCGTCGAGCCGGCGCTCCACCAGCCCATCCACGAGTGCGAGCAGAGCACCGAGCCGGTCGCGCGCCGGCCCGATGCGGTAGGCGCGCATGAGCGACGGATACAGGCTGGCGACGTCGGCCTTCACGACGCGATGCGCCACGCCCGTGGCGAAGAGGTGCAGCGCCGCGCCGCTGTGGGGTGTGCCGTCGCTCTCCTCGTGCGCCGGGAGCGCCGCGCCCGCCCGCAGATAGGCGCGCACGAGCATCGGGTCGATGATCCCCGTCGCGGCGCCGGCGTCGGCGAGCCGTTCGTAGCGGCGCGGCGCCATCTGCGCGAGGGCGTACGCCGCGCCGCCGAGCATGCGCGACAGGGCGGCGACCTCTTCCACGTCGTCGGTCGCATAACGGCGCACGCGCTCGGGATCGGTGCGCCAGGTCGTGAAGATGAGGTCTCCACGGATGTACTCGCGATCGGGCGCCGCGATGCCGAGGTGCCGCGCGACGATCTTGAGCCCGTGACCGGGGAGGTCGCGGATGGACATGTCGTGGCGCCGCACCGCGTCCATCGTATCGATCAGCTCACGCCCCGGCGCGATGAAGCGGACCCGTCGCCGGTCGTCCGGATCGGCGGATGGTGCACCGCGTCGAGCGGCACGCTGTCGCAGCCCCTGCCCGGGGATGCGCCCCAGCGCGAGTGCGACACGCAGGCGGCGCGCGCGCTGATCGAGAAAGGGCAGGTCGAAGCCGTGCAGGTTGTGATTCTCGATCACGTCCGGATCCGCGGCGCGAATGCGCACCATGAGCTGGCGAATCAGCTCGGCTTCAGCCGCATCGTCGTCACCCGCGCCTGTCACCTCGAGCACTTCCGTCGTGCCGTCGTGGTAGCGGATGGAGATCATGAAGATGCGGTCGTGGCGCGCGTCGAGCCCCGTCGTCTCGAGGTCGAACTGCAGGCGGTGCAGGGCGTCGAAGGGGAGGTCGCGGAAGTAGGTGCGCCCCGTTGCGACGAGGTACTGCTCCTCCGGCGGGAGCGACAGCACGCTGTCGTCGTCCAGCTCGCTCAGGTGACCGACGCGCTTGCCCAGCCGCTCCGATGCGCCGCGCAGCACCGCGTTGGTGAGGGCGCGGCCATCCTCGGCCGTCACCAGGTATCGCAGCGCGCCCGGCCCCTCCAGCTCGCGATAGCGGATGCTCGCGATCCCCGACTCGTCGCGGCCGAGGCTCGCGCCGAGGTGCTCGAGGTCGTCGAGCCGGTCGAGGAGGAGCCAGGGGCGGAAGCGCTCCTCCTCCCGCACGAGGGCGCCCGAGTGGGCGATGCGCCGCCAGACGATGGCACGCCCCGAGATGTCGGCATGCACGGAGACGATGCCCGGCGTGGGATCCCATCCCCAGAGCCATTCGGCCGTGTTCGCATCCACGGTGTCCTGCGCGTGCGCCATGCCGCAAGCTATCACGGCGGCGACTTGCGCGGCTCGCGATGGACGCGAACTTCCCACCGCACCCGGTGGTTCATGCCGTGCCCTCAACCCCCACATCGTGACATCGCCCCCCTCCACCGACCACGACACGCCAGCCGCAGTGGAGCCGGCCGACCTCGGTTTCGGCCGCGTCGTCGCGCAAGCCGTGCGCGGACGCTTCCTGAATCGCGACGGCCGCCCCAACAGCGTGAAGTACGGGCTCGGCGCGCAGCGGGCGGCGCGCTTCTACCTGAGCGCGCTCGACGCGAGCTGGCCGGCGTTCATCGGATGGATGATGGGCGTGCTGCTCCTGATGAACGGCGTCTTCGCCCTCGCGTACCTCGCGCTGGGGAACGGCGCGCTGCGCGGCACGGAATCGCTGGGGCTCGACGATCCCTTTCAGCGCGCCTTCAGCTTCAGCGTGGGCACCTTCACGACGACGGGCACCGGCGTGATGCACGCGTACGGGTCGACGGCGAACTGGCTCGTGAACCTTGAGTCGTTCGTCGGTCCGATCACCCTCGTCGTCGCCTTCGGGCTGCTCATCGCGCGGCTCACCCGGCCGCGCATGCGGATCGGGTTCAGCGACTCCGCCATCGTCGCGCCCTATGAAGGGGGGCGCGGCTTGATGTTCCGCATCGTCAACCTCCAGCCGGGTGAGCTGAGCGACGTCCGCGTGCGCCTGAACCTCGCCTGGTTCGAGGAGCTCGACGGCGTGCGCGAGCGCAACTTCCACGAGCTCTCGCTCGAGCGCAGCTCGGTGGAGTTCTTCACGCTGCACTGGACGGTCGTGCACCCGATCACCGCCGACAGCCCGCTGGCCGGCG
>DASSIC010000324.1:0-5583 GCA_035692325.1 Gemmatimonadaceae bacterium
CGGATCGCGGCCCGCACCGACTCGCCCTTGCGCTCGGTGACCCGGCGCCCCTCCTGCCGGCGCTCGGCCTCGCGCTTGTCGTCCTGCTCCTCGCGCTTCGGCGCGACGTCGTCCTTCACCTCGTCCGTCATGGCGCGAAGACCGAGAGAAGGATCTGCGTCAGGAAGTAGTCGACGACGAGGATCAGGATGCTCGAGAGCACGACGGTGCGCGTCGTGGCCTGCCCCACGCCTTCGGTGCCGCCGGTGGTATTGAGCCCGAAGTAGCACCCCGAGATGGAGATGATGCCGCCGAACACGAACGGCTTCACCAGCCCCTGGATGAAATCGTTGGGGATGAAGCGGAGCGTGAAGCCGCCGGAGACGATCTGCTCCCACACCGTGCGCCAGTACTGGCCGGTCGGAATGCCGATCAGCAGCGTCGCGATCAGGTTGCCGCCGACGATCCCGACGAAGTCGTTGATGACCGTCAGGATGGGGAGCATCACGAGCGCGGCCAGCACGCGCGGCGTGACGAGCTTCTTGATCGGGTCGGTGCCGAGCGTATTGAGGGCGTCGATCTGCTCGGTGACGCGCATGGAGCCGAGCTGCGCGGCGATCCCCGAGCCCACGCGGCCGGCCACCATCAGTCCGGCAAGGACGGGCCCGAGCTCGCGGATCATCGAGCCGGCGACGAGTCGGCCCACGAGCGACGAGATGCCGAACGCCTGCAGCTGGACGCTGGACTGGAGCGCCAGCACCATGCCGGTGAAGAAGCCCGTCAGGAGGACGATGCCGAGGGACTTGACCCCGATCTCGTCCATCTGCTGCACCCAGTCCTGGAAGTAGAACGGACGCGCGAAGGCGAAGCCGAGGGCGCGGCCGGCCAGGGCGAAATAATCCTGAATGGCGTTGACCTTCTCCTTGGTAGCCTCGGAGAAGCGTTCAGCGAGAGCAGACAAACGATGGCGGACAGGGTGTGCACGGGTGCGGCCGGGATGACGCAATGTAGGCAAGGGGTGTGCCGGGCGCGGCCGTTGGCGTGCCGCCACGCCAAGTCCCTGGTCACTCCGTGATGGAGTTCAGGGCGCTCGACGGCGGCAGCAATCGCCCGAGCTCTTCGCGCAACCCGGCCACCCGCCGAGCCGGGACGAAGTCCGACGCGCGCGCCCGTGCGCGTGCGCGATCGCGGTCGTCGGCGGTCAGAGCGACGCGGATCGCGCGCGCCACGTCGTCCACCTGGCCATAGGGCACGACGTGTCCGGTATCCGCGACGACCTCGGGCAAGGAGAATCGATCCGAGACGACGGGAATCGCGCCGCTGGCCATGGCTTCGGCGACCGACACGCCGAACCCTTCGTGCGCCGACAACTGCGCGTAGACCGCGCTCGAGGCCAGCATGGCCGCATACTCGTCTCGGTCCGGGATTCTCGCCCGCAACTCGACGTTCGGCGGTGCCTTCGACACGAGTTCGCGCGCCCAGTCGTCGGCCGGATTGCCGACGAGCACAAATGAGACATCCGGCATGCGCCCCGCCGCCGCGAGAAAGACATCGAGCCCTTTCTGCACGACATTGTTGGCGTCGTACGCATAGCAGCAGGTGACGACGCGCGGCACCCGCGGCGGCATCTGGCGCGCGAATCGACTGAGATCCACCGCGGGGTAGAGGACGCGCATGCGACGCGGGTGTCCGTATTGCCGAAGCGCTCGCGCCGCGGCGGAGGAAAACGGCAGCACGACGTCGGCGAGCCGCAGGGACAGGCCGAACGCGAGCCGGCTGCGACGAGACTTCAGGGCGCCCCAATCGATGCCGGGGATGTAGACCGCATCGATGCCGCCCGTGATGAGAACGACCTTGGCGCCGAACAGTTTCGCCAGCAGGGACATGCCGGGCGTGTAGGTGCCCGAGGCGAACCAGAAGATCACGACGTGGGCGCGCCACCGGGCGAGAAAGTGCAGGCACCGCAGAAACGCCCAGGCGATCCGCGCCGGCGCACGTCGATGCGGAGCACGAGCGATCTCGAGCGTCTGGACGTCGGCGAAGTCGGCGAGATACTCGAGATCGTCGCGCATGAAGCCGTCGGTAACGACGCCCGCAACGACGAGGATGCGCGGCTTGGTCGGGAGACCGTTCATGTTGTGCTGAGGGCCGTGGTGATGCGTGTCCGGAGATGCCGCAGTAGCTCGCGCACCCTCGCCGCGTCTCCCGGTTGCGCCCGCACGAGCGTCGCCGCCGCGAGCTCCGGGGCGCGGTAGCGAACGGCGAACGCCGTGGCGATGCAGCTCGACGCATAGGATAGCGTGGACGCGATGGCCGCCCCGGCCACCCCGTGCCGCGGGATCAGGAGCAGGTCGAGCGCGATGGTGAGGACGAGCGCGCCGCACGCGATCACCGTCGTGTCCATCTGGCGCGCGATGCCGTTGAGGTACGACGACAGCACGACCGTCTGCGAGAAGAGGACGGTCCCAGGCAGGAGCCACAGGAGAGGTCGGACGCTCGCCGCGAAGCCCGGGCCGAAGACAACCGGCACGACGGCCATGCCGAGTGCCGCGACGAAGACCGCGCTCCCGGCGGTGAACCACAGGCAGAAGCGATTCACGAGCGTC
Source organism: Gemmatimonadaceae bacterium (assembly GCA_035692325.1). GTDB lineage: Bacteria > Gemmatimonadota > Gemmatimonadetes > Gemmatimonadales > Gemmatimonadaceae > AG11. Next base: position 2,586 of record DASSIC010000324.1, read on the forward strand.
ACCTGCTGGAGGACCGCCGAGGGAGTGCCCCCCGCCGCGACCGAGCGCATCACGATCGCCGCGAGCGCGTTGGGGACGAGCCAGAGAAGCTGCGTGATGCCGACGGCGACGGTGTACACACCGACGCCGGTCAGTCCCACGTAATTCTTTACGAAGAACACATCCAGGCGGTAATTGAGGAACTGCGCGGCATTGCCGACGAACAACGGCAACGCGTAGCGCAGGACGCTCGCCAGCGGTACGACGGGGGACGCCGGTAGCGGCCGACGCATCGCAACCAGGAAGGCGAAGGTCGCCGAGACGATGACCGCGGCGGCGAAGCCGACGACGTACACAGCCGGCAGGCGCGTGCCGGCGAGTGCGAGGACGACAATGATCAGAAGGGCCCCGCCCCGCCCCACCACGTCGCTCACGGCAAAGGCGCGGAACGCGCCGTACCCCTTGAGCACCGCCTGCCCGATCTGCTGGGCATGCGTCGCGGCCACGAGCACGCCGAGCAGGGCGGCCGCACCAACACCCATCCCGTCTGGCAGCAGCCACGCGAAGATCCGTCGGCCTTCGGTGGTGGCGAGGACGCCGCCGAGTCCCGCGCCGACGGCGACGGCGAGCAGCAAGGCCGCACGAAGGAGCTTCCGGTGATCGAGCCGCCCCGTCGCGGCGAAGTAGAACACGCCGCTGCTCGCCGACAACCCCGTGAAGGTGACCAGCAGCATCGCGCCGTTTACCACGATGTCATAATATCCCTTGCCGAGCGGACCCAACGCGCGAGCGACGACGATGGTCAACAGCAGCGCACTGACGCTCGTCACGACCTGTCCCCCGACGAGATACACGGCATCGCGCGCATGACGACCGACTTGCGCGGTCACGCGGCGAACCTCGAAGGGGTCGCGATCCGACCGCGAGGGGCGGCGCGACGCACTGGGTGAACTCGGGAGTGGGACACGCGGGGAGGACTCGTCGGCCGGCGTTCGCTGCGCGACGGCTCGACTCGAGGCCACGCACGGATCGTGATGCGTCGCATCTTAGCCGCTGCGCCGATCGTCTCGCAACGCTGCGGCACATGCGCCGCGTGGCGGTTTGCATTTTTCCGTGCGTCCCGTGAACTTTCGTGCGCCGCCCTTCTGCGATCACTCCGACCTCCGCGCATCGTTGCCCGATCTTCTCCGACCAGACACCGCACGGTACAGTCTCGCCCCCTGGCGCCCGGTCATGGTGGAAGATCTGGTGAGAATCGGGCGCGACAACGACGGTGGATATGTCGTAAGCCGGCGCACCATCGCCGCCGCGACGGTGGTCCTCGGCCTCGGCGTGAATGACGACTGGTCGTTCGAGCGCGACTGCACCGTGCTGAATCCCGCCATCCGCGTCGTGGCGGTGGACGGTTCGGTCTCGGCGTCCCTGTTCCGCCTTCACGCCCTCAAGGCGGCGGCGCGGGCGGTGTTCGCGGCGCTCCGGCTTCGCGTCGGCGACAGCGCACACGCGCTGCGCCGGATGGTGCGGTGGCTTCGTACGGCGCGCGACTTCCGGCGCTTCTTCGACGGTCGGACCCGCATCTTCCATGAGCGGTTCTTCGCGACGTCGGAAGGTCCCGCGCAGATCACGTGGGCGACGCTCAAGCCCCTCCTCACCCGAGATCGGCCGGGAGAGGGTCCGCATGTCTTCGTGAAGATGGACATCGAAGGCGCGGAATATCGGACGCTGCAGGCGCTGCTTCCCGACGCGTCCCTCATCACCGGGATGGCGATCGAGTTTCACGATTGCGACCTCCTCTGGGAGCGGTTCGCCGAGCTGATGAACGCGCTGTCGCGCGACTTCGTCGTCGTGCACGTGCACGGGAACAACTGCGTGCCGCTGATCCCCGGCACCCGGTGCCCGGGGGCGATCGAGATCTCGCTCGCGAATCGGTCGATGGTGCCGGCACAGGCGACCCCCCGGGACGTGCGCTATCCACTCGCCGGGCTGGACATGCCCAACCTCGTCGGGCACCCGGACTATCCTCTCGTGTTCACCGACGCCTGATGCGGCTCGATCTGTCGGCGCAGCGCCTCGCCGACCTGCTCGCGCGTGCCGCGACGACGCGCATCGCTGTCATCGGCGATGCGATGCTGGACGTCTACCTCACCGGCGACGTCGAGCGCATCTCGCCCGAAGCGCCGGTGCCGGTGCTCCGCGTGCGCGAGCGGAAGCATGCGCTCGGCGGTGCGGCCAACGTGGCACAGAACGTCGTGGCGATCGGCGCCGGGTGCGCGCTCGTGTCGGCGATCGGTGCGGATCGCGCCGGCGAGACCCTGCGGACGATGCTGCGCGAGAGCGGTGTCACGGCGGCCGTGCCGCCGACGCACGAACGCTGTACCACGCAGAAGACGCGCATCGTCGCCCGCTCGCAGCAGGTGGTACGCGTGGACGAGGAGGAGGATGGCGAGCTGGCGGGTGCGGACGTGCAGGCGATCATCGATGCGGCACACGCCGCGATCGCCACCGCCGACGCGCTTGTGCTCGAGGATTACAACAAGGGCGTGCTCACGCCCACCGTGATTCGCACCGCCATCGACGAGGCCCGGCGGAAGGGCATTCCAATCGTCGTCGACCCGAAGTACCGGAACTTCTTTGCGTACCGTGGCGCCACGCTGTTCAAGCCGAACCGCCGCGAGCTTGAGACCGCGCTCGGCGCGGCCGTCGATTTCCAGCACCCCGAATCACTGTCGCACGCCTTCGAGCGTCTGGGCGTGGAGCACCTGCTGCTCACGCTGAGCGAGCGGGGCATGGTGATGTACTCGGCGCACGGTGAAGTGCTTCGCGTGCCGGCGCTCGCCCGCGAGGTCTACGACGTCGTCGGGGCCGGCGACACGGTGACGGCCTACGTGGCGGCCATGCTCGCCGCCGGCGGCTCGATGCCGGAAGCGGCGATGGTTGCGAACCTCGCCGCGGGCCTCGAGGGGGGCAAGTTCGGCGCAGCAACCGTCTCGCCGGCCGAGCTGATCGAGTTCGCGGGTTC
>DASSIC010000325.1:0-3219 GCA_035692325.1 Gemmatimonadaceae bacterium
GGCGCAGGCTACTGCACGGTCACCGCACGCACGCCGGAGCCGAGGTCGGTGCCGGCGGCAACATAGCCGATGGCCTTGGGGTTGTTCCGCACGAACGCCAGCACTTCGGCGTCCGACGCCTTTTCCACCGGCGGCGAATCACCGCCCGAAAAGATCTGCTGCTGCCAATAGCTGATGATCGCCGAGAGGGGACGGCCAAGGATCGCCTTGCTGAAGGTGGAACGCACCTTGGCGTCCTTGTCCTGATCCACCGGCATCAGCGCCTTGCTCTTCTTGAGGAAGATGCGGGAAAGATCGTCCTTGGTCAGCGAGGCAGGTCCCGCCTCGTTGACGACGACGACATAGCCCTGCGCCGAAGCACGATGCGAGGGCACGAGGAGCGCGAGGGCAACGAGCAGCCCCATCGCCCAGGTCGAGAATCGCTGCATGGTCATTCTCTAGGTGAAGGAGGAGGGATGCTCAGAAGCTCGCAGCGACGCTGACGAGGAAGTATCGGGAATGGCGCATCGGAGAGAGCGTGACGTCAGTCGCCGTCTGGGACGCAACCGGGTTGGTCGGCACGTCGAAGCTCCAGCCACTGCGCCAGTGGTTCTCCACCTTGAGCACCGAGTTCCTCGTGAGGCCGAAGATCGTCGATGCGCCGAACGAGCTCACCTCGGGGTAGACGAAGTTGAGATCGGTGTTGGTGAAGAACAGCATGCGGCTGAGATAGGCGTGCTGGCCGGCCACGGAGAAGCGGTCGGTCACGCGGATCGTCGCTTCCTGATAACCGTTGCGGTTGTCGTTGTTGGGCGTGTGGCCCGTGTATCGGCCATGCTCGGCCACCAATTTCAGGCGATCGATCGTCGTCTCGCCCGACAGGATGTAGTTCACGCGGTCGCCCTTCGACGTCGGCTGTACGAACTCGTACGCCGTGATGTAGGCCCCAAGGCGCGTGTTCGCCACCGGCAGGCGGAGATATGTCTGGCTGCCGCGCATGTTCTCCGTGCGGGCGATCCGGATGTCCTGGCCGGCGGTGGTGTTCGCGATCGAACGGTTCTCGCTGCCGCCGAAGAAGCCGTGCTGCTCCAGCTCCATGCCGTACGGGAGCGGTCGACGGTAGGTGAGCACGATGCCGTCCACGGCATCGAAGGCCTCGCCCTGCATCTCAGTGGAGGGACGGAAGAAGGGGAGCACCGTCCCGATGTAGCGCACCTCGTTCACCAGCCCACGCGGCAGCGGATTGCGGCCGACCTTGAGCGTGAAGTTGTCGGCGCGGTGCTGCCAGTACGCCCACTGCATCGTGACGTCGGGCAGGGCGCCGGCGTACGGGCTCGTGCCAAGCCGGCGATTGAACACCTGCGCTACCACCTGATCATTCTCGCCGAGGGCGTAGCGCCCCTGCAGCGTGAAGACCCGGTAGTCGGACGTGCCCGTAAGGGGCAGGCCGTACGACGGCAGCTCCTGCGAGCGGCCGTAGCCGGCATTGAGCGAACCGTGAAGCTCGAGCCGGTCCGACAGGCTCTGCGCTGCTGCCGAGCTCGCGAACGTCGCGACAAGGAGCAGCGCGAGCGGGATCGCCCGGCGCATGACCGTCTGGTGTGGCATCGGAGGAGAGTGGGGAGGGGAAGGAAGGTTGTGCGACATGATCGACAGAGATGCTACAAGGGCAATGATTCGCGACGCGCCTTGGCGCCGCGGGGGGACGCGCCGTTGTACGACGCCACGGACGCGGGGATCGCATTGCGCGAACTGTCCGTCCGGAACTGACCGACCATCTCTTCCAGGCTCGCCGCCTGGGCGGACAGCTCCTGGGCCGTGGCCGCGAACTCCTCGGCGGTGGCAGCGTTACGCTGGGTGACTTCGTCCACGCGCTTCATCGACTGCTCGACCTCGGCGAGACTTGCGGCCTGCTCGGCCGACGTAGCGGCCAGCTCCTGCACGAGCGCCGCCGTGCCGGCGATGCCGGGGCCGAGCGCCGCGAGAATCTCGCGCGACCGCTCGCCCTTCATCTGGCTGTTCGCGGTGAGCTTGCTGATGTCGTTCGCGGCGGCGGCCGCCTCGGAGGCGAGCTTGCGGACTTCCTCCGCCACGACCGAGAAGCCGCGCCCGTGCTCACCCGCACGCGCCGCCTCGATCGCTGCATTGAGCGACAACAGGTTGGTCTGGCTGGCGATGTTCTCGATGATGGAAGTGCGGGCGAAGATCTCGCGCGCGGAATCGATCGTCTCCTGGATGACGCGCGTGCCCTCCTGGGTGCGTGCCGCGCCGTCGAGGGCGGTTTTCTCCATGCGCTGGCTGCGTTCGGCGTTGTGACGCACCGACGCGCTCATGCTGCCAAGCCGTTCCACCGTTTCCTGGATGCTGTCCGCGCCCTCGCCGGCGCTCTGCGCCAGCTCGGAGGCGGATGCACTCATCTGCGCCGACGACGCCGAGATGGTCTCGGCCGCACTGCGGAGCTCCGAGACGACGGCGTTGAGGCGGGCCGTCATCGAGGCGAAGGAGCTGCCGAAGGAGTCGTTGGCGGAGCGAGGCTGCGTCTGCACCGTCAGGTCACCCGCGGCGAGCCGCTCGGCCATGCGGGACATCTCGGTCAGATACCCGAGCATGTCGGCGAGCGCCGTCCCGAACTGATCGCGCTCCGACCGCGGCGTGACCGTGCGCGTGAGGTCGCCGCTGGCGATCGCCTGCGCGACACCGGACATCTCCCTCAGATACGCCACCATGCCGGCCAGTGAGCGACGCAGTGGTCCGAGCTCGTCGTTTCCGGCTTCCGGGACGTTCACGGACATCTCACCCTGCGCGATGAGATTGGCCACGGATACCGCCTCGTCGAGCGGATCCGTGAGCGAGCGCGCGGTCGCCACCGCGAGCGTGCCGAGCGCGAACATCGCACAGAGCGCGATGAGCCCGATGGCGACGGCGCCCATGATCTGCGAGCGTCGAGCGCTGGCAAAGGCGTCGGCGATGGCACGCTCGTCGTCGGCGATGTTCGCCTGCAGCGCTTCGCGCATGGCCTTGTAGTCGCCAACCATCGATGTCACGGCGCGCGACACGGAATCGCCTGTCGCGCCGGCAATGAGCATTCGGCTGGTCTGACGGGCGGTGGTGTAATAGCGGTCGAACCGCTCGGTGAACTGGCGGTCGCCTTCGCGTGAACCACTGTGCTTGCGCAGCGACTCGGCCTGGCGGCGGAACGCGCCGCGGAGGGAGTCGGTCGCGGCCAGGCGGTCGGTGTCC
>DASSIC010000326.1:0-2795 GCA_035692325.1 Gemmatimonadaceae bacterium
ATGTCGCGAGCGATCGTCTGTACTTCACGCTCGAGCGCGACGGCACGCGCGTCGGGCATGTCGGCGCGCGCTCCGGAGACGAGCAGGTCGAGCTCGACGATCGCCTCCTGCCAGCGCCGGTGCTCGCGCACGATGTCCTCGACGATCCGGCGCACGAGCGGAAGCGTGCGGTTCGCGTGGTCGACGGTGAAGAGCTGCATGCTTCAATCTAACCGCGTGGGAGGGGACGGTCGAATCGGACGTGGCGGTCCGGGGGTCAGCGCCGCTCGGACAGCAGTGCCTCGCGGCGCCGCTGGGCGAGCTCGTTCATGAGCCGATCCTCCTGCGTCTCGAGCTTCAGGGGCGGCACGGGGGCGGGCCTGCCGTCGTCCCCCAGGTGGACGAAGGTGAGCCAGCACTCGTTCGTATGGCGTCGGACGCCTGAGGCGATGGCCTCGGCGTAGACGTCGGCGAGCACGGAGAGCGACGTCCGGCCGACATGCACGACGCGCGAGCGGACTTCCACCAGCTCCCCCACGCGGATCGGCTCCTTGAACAGGATGCGGTCGATCGAGAGGGTGGTGCACTGCCCGCCACTGTGGCGCATGGCACTGAGCGCGGCGCAGCGGTCCACCATGCTCATGATGACGCCGCCGAACACCGACGGCACCCGAAGCCCGTTGGCCTGATGGGGCATCATGAGATCGGCGACGGCCGCCTCCGAGCCGCGTGGTGTCTTGGGGTGCGGGGCCTCTGTGAATGACGTCACGCGCGCCCTCCGCGAGCCGTCCGGTGCACGGACAGGGGCGCGTGGGGGTGGCGGGCGACACGATGCGTCGGCGCGCGGCGCGTGGCCCGAGGGTGAAAGGCGGCGGTGCGCACGGTCTCGTCGTAGAGGGAAGATTCGTCGAACGCGCGGTCGAGCGCGCGACGCCAGAGGGAATCCACCGGCGGACGGTCGAGCCAGAGGATGCGCGTCGCCGGTGCGGGTACGCGGCCGAGCGACCATTCGCGCGACGTGCTGTCGCGGAGGGCGAGCTCACCTTCGCCGTTCATCGAGTCGTAGCGTACCACGACCTCGTACGAACCGTGGCGCCAGACGTCGCGGCCGCCGTCGACGGAGGAAACGGGGAGGGTCGCGGCCGCCTCGGTCCACCACGCGGGCTCGCCGATCGGGATCGGCTCGAGGGCGAGCAGGTGTCCGGCGTCGCCGCCACCAGCGCCCGGAACGGCATACGCGACCGCGGGCGCCCCGTCCACCGTCGTGACCGAGAAGCTCGCCGGATCAAGGCGGTAGTACGAGAGCAGTGCCGCGGCGCGCTCGCCGCGCTCGTCACGACTCGCGCGAACGGAATCGAGCGTGGAGCGAAAGACGCGGGCGCGCGCGCGCTCGACCGCGGCCTTTGCCTTCCCCGTCACCGCCGCCAGCGTCGCCGGCCGGCCGGTGCGGATGTCGAGCACGCCGCGACGGCTCGTGTGCCAGGGGTCCATGTCGTCGCGCTCGACGTCGATGTGCAGCGAGTACGAGACGAACGGGCCAGACACCTCGTCGAGATCGAGAGTGGAGGTCGCGGTCCAGAGCGGATCGTCCGGCGGCTCGTCGTTCCCGCGCAGCGGCTCGTCTTCGGGATGCAGCCGGCCGTACAGGCGGGCGAGGTGGGAGACGACGGTGTCCTGGTAGAGCAGCAGGGAATCGCCGGTGGCCAGATCGCGGCGGTAGACCTTCTGGCCCACGAGCACTGCGTCCTGGTAGGAGCGATCGTCGTCGGCCACGTAGAGCTCGTAGATGCGGCCGTCGGCGATGGCCAGCTCGAGCGGCGCGCCACGCATGTGGATGGTGCCACCGGCACTCCGCACCCAGAAGGAGGAATCGCCCGCGGCGAGGACGAACTCAGCGGCGGGTGGGGGGGGCGCGGGAGACTCGGACGTGCTGCCACCACAGGCCGCGACGGCAAGCACGGCGAGGAAGGAAGAAGCCGACCGGCGGAACAGCGAGCGCATGACGGGGAAATATACTGTCCGGCGCTCTCGCGCCGACGGCGCGAAAGGTGCCACTGCTGACTCCACGGCCCCACTACATTTCGCCATTCCCATTCCCGGATCCGCCAGTGCTCCTTCGTCGTCCGTCCGCTGCGTTCGTTCCACTCGTGTTATTCGCTCTGACGGCCTGCACGGCCGCGGCCGAACATGCCTCCAAGACATCGGGAGGCTCGGCGGGTGGTGCGGATTCCACCGTGGAGGTCGGGTCGACCACCATCAGTACGACGAGCGGCGGTGCCGTCGCGGCACCGGCGGACACGGCCGCAGCAACTGCGATCAATCGCACCGTGGCGCCCATCGACGTGGACAAGGAGTTCCCGGTGGTGCGGGCGCTCTACGTGAACCGGTTCAAGGCACAGAGCTCCAAGCGGATGGCGGAGTACATCCGCATCGCCGACGAGACGGAGATCAACGCCCTCGTCATCGACATGAAGGACGAGTTCGGGCTCAACTACAAGCCGTCGAACGCCGAATTCGCGCGGAATGCGGGGACGTCGGGTGTGATCCGGAACCTGCCGGCGCTGCTCGACACGCTGCGCGCGCACAAGATTCTGGCCATCGCGCGGCTCGTGGTCTTCAAGGATTCCGTGACGGCGCGCGTGCATCCGGAGTGGACGATCCGCAAGCAGGATGGCAGCGTCTGGCGCGACAAGAAGGGGCTCGCGTGGGTGAATCCGTATCACCATGAGCTGTGGTCGTACAACATCGGACTCGCGGAAGAGCTGGCGAAGATGGGGTTCAGCGAGATCCAATTCGACTACATTCGCTTCCCCGAG
>DASSIC010000327.1:0-5925 GCA_035692325.1 Gemmatimonadaceae bacterium
GTACGAGGCCGATCCACCCCCGCCACCTCCGTAACCAAGATCGTCGCCGTCGTCATCGCGATCTGAAAATCGAAGGGATTCGTTCAACTCGTCACCGCGCGGCATTACCGCCTCCTGAAGAGATAGGACAGTCGGACCTGCTTGCCATCTGAAGTCGCGGCGCGGTCCGCGCGCCGCCGCTGCACGACGTGTGCCCCGACCGCCTCTCGCAAGCGCGGCGCACACTCGCCATGCAGAGCCGGACACCGCGCACAAATGCGGACCGCTCGCACACAGTGAGCTTGTAAGGCAATGCGCGGAATCCGTCAAGCAGATTCCGCGCATCGTGACTGCGATCACCGCGTGCGGCGGCGCATCAGTCGCCCGTCGCGGGCTCCGGCATCGCGCGACCCGCACCGCCAGCCACCGGCGCGTCGTGCGGCACACCCGTGAGCCGAGCGCTCACCCAGCTCCCGAGGTCATCCAGGAAGGTGTACATCACGGGGACGACGAACAGGGTGAGGAGGGTGGAGGTGATAAGCCCTCCGATCACCGCTCGCGCCATCGGTGCCCGAGCTTCGGCGCCCGCGCCGATGGCGAGCGCCAGCGGCATCATGCCGAAAATCATCGCGACAGTGGTCATGATGATCGGGCGCAACCGGATTCGTCCCGCCCCGAGGAGCGCATCGGCGCGCTGGCGTCCCTCGGCGCGCAGCTGATTGGTGAAATCGACGAGCAGGATGCCGTTCTTGGTGACCAGCCCCATGAGCATGATGATCCCGATCATCGTCATCACGTTCATGTTGCCGCGCGTGAGCAGCAGCGCCAGTGCGACGCCGATGAAGCTCAGCGGCAGGGCGATCATGATCGCCAGCGGCTGCAGGAAGGAGCCGAACAGCGAGGCGAGGATGAGGTAGATGAACACCACCGCCAGGATCAGGGCGCTCATCACGTAGCCCTTCGTCTCCTCGAGGTTCTGCACGTCGCCGGTGAACACGGCGTGATAGCCGGGGGGCAGACCGATCGTCTCGATGGCCTTCTGCACCGCCTTGGCGACGTCGCCCATCACGTAGCCGGGAAGCACGCCCGTGGCGAGCTGCACCTGCTGCTCCAGCATCCGGCGCTCGATCTGCTGCGGTCCCACACCGGCGCGCACCTCCGCCACCTGCGAGAGGGGCACCATGGAGGGCAACCCGTTTCGCGCATCGATGAACGTGCTGGCGACGGGAAGCGACGAGACGTCTTCGGCCGAGCCGCGCAGCGAATCGGGGAAGATGACGACGACGTCGTGGGAGAACCCTTGGGGGTCCTCCCAGGTCGTCGCCCGCTGACCGTTGAAGAGCGGCTGAAGGGTCGACGCGACGCTGCCGACGCCGAGTCCGGCGCGCCAGGCCTCCTGTCGATCGATGCGTACGTCGAGCTGTGGAATGTCGCCGTCTTCGCTCGAGTTGGGCTCGGCGACGCCGGGGACCGACTTGATGGCCTCCAGCGTCCGTGCCGCGGCGATCTTGAGGCGTGAGGCTTCCGGCCCCTGCACGTTGACGATGATCGGCTGTCGGAAGCCGCCGAAGATGGTGCGCTGTCCCTGGATCGTCGGACGCACGCCGGGAATCTCGCGCAGCTTCCCGCGGAGGTCGTTCTGGATGTCGAACAGCGTGCGCTTGTGACCGTGCTTGAGCGCGACGAAGATGCTCCCCTGGTTCGGCGTGCCGCGGAAGCCGCCACCGACCGTGAGGTAGGTGAAGTTGGTCTCGGGCTGCTTCATGAGGAACGACGCGATGTCGCGCCCCTTCTCGAGCGTGTACTCGAGGCGTGACCCGGGTGGCGTGCGGTAGCTGACGGTGAACTCGTCGCCGTTCACGTCCGGCATCCAGGTGAAGCCGAGGCGTGGAATGATGATGAAGCTCAGGACGATGGTGGCCGCCGCCGCCGTGAGCACGATGAAACGATGTCCCAGCGCCCAGCCGAGCCAACGGGGATAGTGGTCGGCCAACCGCTCGAAGCGATCGTTGAACGCGAAGGCGATCCGGCGAATCGGGTTGGCGTGCTGCCGCTGTTCGGCCATGTGCTCGCCGCCATCGTCGACTGCGTGCTCCACCTCGGGGTCGGCCCACTTGCTCGAGAGCATGGGGTCGAGGGTGAAGCTCACGAAGAGCGACACGAGCACGGCGAAGGCGACGGTGACGCCGAACTGGAAGAAGATCTTGCCGATGATCCCGCCCATGAAGGCGACGGGAATGAACACCGCCACGACGGCGAATGACGTGGACATGACGGCGAGCCCGATCTCGCTCGTCCCCTCGCGCGCCGCGTCGTCGTGGCTCTTTCCCATCTCCAGATGGCGGACGATGTTCTCGCGCACCACGATGGCATCGTCGATCAGGAGGCCGATCGCCAGCGACAGCGCGAGCAGCGTCATGGTGTTCACGGTGAAGTTGAACACCCACATGACGAAGAAGGCGCTGATGATCGAGATGGGCAACGTGAGCCCGGTGATCACCGTGGAACGCCACGAGTTCAGGAACAGGTAGATGATCATGATCGTGAGCAGCGCGCCGAGCGCGATCGACACCTGCACGTCGGCGAGCGACTCGCGAATGCGGCGCGAGTCGTCGCGGATGATCGTCATCTGGATGTCCTGCGGGAGCTGACGCTCGAGCTCCTTGACCATCGCCTTCACGGCATCCGCCACCTCCACTGTGTTGGACCCGGAGATCTTGAGCACCTCGAGCGACACCGCCGGCGTGCTCGTGGTGTCGCTGAAGATCTCGGCGGCGGTGCGGCGGTTTTCGGCGCCGTCCACCACCGTGGCCACGTCGCTGATGCGCACCGGCGTGCCGGAGCGGACGGCGACCGGGATGTCGGCGAACGACATCGGGTCCACGATGCGGCCGGTCACGCGCACGAGCCGCTCCGTCGCGCCCCCCTCGATGCGGCCGGCCGGCACTTCCTGATTTTCGCGCTGGAGCGCCGCGGTCAGCTGGCCCGGTGAGAGGCCGTAGGCGCGCATCGCGGCCGGGTCCACCTGCACGCGGATCTGGCGCGCGTTGCCGCCGATGATGTTCACGCCGCCCACACCCGGGATCGACTCCAGTCGGGTGGACACGACCTCGTTCGCCAGGTCGGTGATCTCGCGGATCGGCCGCTCTCTCGACGTGAGCGCGATCGCCATGATCGGCGAATCGTTCGGGTCGAAGTGCTGGATGATCGGATCCTGGATGTCGGGGGGCAGGGTCCGGCGGATGCGCGCGACCTTGGCCTGCACGTCCTGCTGCGCCACCGCGACGTCCACGCCCAGATTGAACTGGAGGCGAACGATCGAGACCCCCTCGAGCGAGGTCGAGGTGATCTCCTTGATCCCCTGGACGGTGTTGAGCGCCTCCTCGATCGGCTTCGAGATGTCGCGCATCATCACGTCAGGCGATGCGCCGGGATACGTCGTCTGCGCGATGACGATCGGGTACGTGATGTCGGGGTACTCGTCGATCGCCAGACGGTCGTAGCTGATGATGCCGAGCACCACGAGCGCCACCATCATCATGGTGGCGAAGACGGGGCGCTTGATGGAGATGTCGGAGAGGAACATCGTGCGTACCAGCTGATGTGATGTCGGGGCGCGATGACCCCGGCCGAGGCTAGCGCCGGCCGGCCGTCTCCTGGCCCGCGATGGTCACCTGCATGCCGCGGCCGAGCGTCCCGACGTTGCCGACGATGACGCGCTCGCCGGCCTGCAGTCCGGAGGTGACTTCCGCGATGCCGAGGCGTTCGTCCACCGCGCCGAGCTGCACGGGCGCGACGTTGATGGTCTTGCCGTCGACGCGATACACGAAGGGCTTGCCATCCTCCGGCGACTGTCGCAGCGCCGCGGTGGGAACGCCGAGGACGTTGCTCAACGTCCGGCTCACGACGCGGCCCGTGGCGAAGGTGCCGCCGCGGATCGTGCCACCGGGGTTGGGCACCTGCACGTAGACGGTGACGGCGCGGGTGGCCGGATCGATCGTCGGGTTCACGCGAGCCACGCGCCCGTCGAATCGACGGCCGTCGGCGACGAAGTGCACGATCTGCCCAGTGCGCAGCGCCATGGACTGCCGCGCCGGCACCGCGGCCGCAAGCTCCAGCGTGCCGTTCCGCACGATGGTGAACATCGCCGCGCCCTTGGCGAGATGCTCGCCGGGCTCGACCAGCCGCTTGCTCACGATGCCGGACGAGGGGGCGACGACGCGCGTGTCACGCGCCTGGTTTCCCGTGGCGCTGAGCCGCGCCTCGGCGGCAGCCACCCGCGCCCGCGCGGCGATCACCGCCTGCTGCGAGCTCTTGTAGGCCTGCTGCGCGATCGCCCCCGCCTTGAGGAGCTGTTCGTTCTGCTCGAGCGTCCATTCGGCGTTGGCCAGGTCCGACTGCGCGGCGACGCGGTCCGCTTCCGCGCTCTTGCGACCGCTCTCCTGCTCGCTCGCCTCGAAGCGCGCGAGCAGCTGGCCGGCGCCCACCTGCTCACCCTCGCGCACGTACACGCCGACGAGATCACCCTCGAGGCGCGCGCGCACGTCCACCGTCTCGATCGGGTTCAGGTCGCCGGTGAGCGCGACGCCGTCCTCGATCGTGGTCGTGGCGATCGTGGCGACGTCGGTGGGGGCGAGCGTGATCGATGGCGCCACGCGTCCCGCCGCGTTGGGAGCACCGCCAGGCGCAGCCGGCGCAGCACCCGAAGCGGGCGATCCCTTGGCGTCGGAAGAGCAATCGACGGCGAGGAGCCAGGACAGCGCGAGCACGACGTGTCGCACGAGGCGGAAGGAGGGGTGGGCGCGAGTCACGGCGTGGAGCCTATTGCCTGTTCGGCGGCGCGCTGGCCGTCGATGGAAGCGGGATCGGGCGGCCCAGCGCGCGAGCGAGGTCCGCCGAAGCGAGAAAGAGATCGTACGTGGCGCGCGCTTCGGTGCTCTGGGCGGTGAGGAGCGCGACCTGGGCGTCGGAGACTTCGAGCTGCGTGCTGAGCCCTCGCGCGAAGCGCAGTGTCGCGAGGCGGAATGCCTCGTCGGCCTCGGCGGAGTTCTGCTGGCGCGCCGCGAACACGGCGCGGGCGCGGCGCAGCTCGGCGCGCGCACGCGCGACGTCGAGCGAGACCGCCTCGCGCTGCTGCTGGAGCTGCAGCTCGGCCAGTCGAGCCTGCGCCCTGGCCAGATCGACGTTGGACTTCACGCGGAAGCCGTCGAAGATGGGAAAGGCGATGTTGAGTCCCGCCTGACGGTCGGAGAAGAATCCGCCGTTCTGGCATCGCAGGGTGGGCGACGAGCCCGCCGGGCAGTTGCTCTCGGACACGTTGCCGCGCGAGGTGGGAAAGCCCAGCCCAGGGGGCGGAAAGGCCTGAAAGCCGGACTGGAAGAATGCCGTCAGGGTCGGGAAGTAGTCGGCGCGGGCGACCTTCACGCCGAGCTGCCGTGCGGAGAGGTTCAGCTCCGCCGACCGAATCGCGGCGCGATCGGCGACCGCGGCGGTGTCGTCGATCGCCGAGAGGAGCGCGGCCGCGGTGGCCGGATCGATGTGACTGACGAGCGCGACGGGGCGTTCGACCGGCACGTTCAGCACGCGCTTGAGCTCGAGCAGCGCGAGCTCGCGGTCGCTCTGGGCCTGGATGGCGAGCGGCTCGATGTTGGCACGTTCGACCCGCGCGCGCAGCACGTCGTAGCGCGCGGCCTGGCCGGCGCGCTCGAACTGCTCCACCTGCGCGACGCGGCTCGCGGCCAGAGCGAGGTTGCGCTGCTGCAGCTCGGCGATCCGATCGGCAAAGAGGCCCTGCAGATAGGCGCGCTGCACGAGCAGCGTGACGTTCGCGCGCTGCTCCCGCTCGTCGAAGCGCGCGGCCTCGCGCAGCTCGTCCGCGGCGCGCGTCGCCGACACGAGCTTGCCCCCCTGGAAGAGCGTCTGCGAGAGATTCGCCGCCGCGGTGTA
>DASSIC010000328.1:0-8488 GCA_035692325.1 Gemmatimonadaceae bacterium
GAGCGGTCCTGCGACGTCCGCTGCAGGATGCGATACGCCTCCTGCTCCGACGAGCCCGTGCGCCGCATGAGGATTCCCTTCGCGCGCTCGATCGTCTTGCGATTCTCCAGCGCCCCGCGCGCGGCCTGCGCGTCCTTCTTCGCCACCGAGAACTCGCGCGCGCGCGATACCGCGAGACGCAGCGTGGAGTCCAGCACCCGCGGGGGCGTGGGCTTGGGGAGGAACGCGATCGCCGACGTGGCGGCGATCTCGCGCTCCGAGAGCACGATCGACTCGTCGCCGCTGAACAGCACGACGGCGACGCCGGGCACCTGCGCGGCGATCTGTTCGGCCGCTTCGATGCCGGATCCGTCAGGCATGTGCACGTCGAGCAGCACCACGTCGGGCACGACGTCGATCGCACGCTCGATCGCCTCGCGACCTCCGGTGACCTCGGCGACGACCACATGGCCCATCGTGTTCAGAAGCTCGACCAGCAGCGCTCGCGCGTTGTCGTCGTCTTCGGCAATGAGGATGCGGATGGATCCCGATTCAGGCATCGCGGTCGTGGAGGTTGAGAGTTCACCCGCGATGAATTTGGCCGTCATCACCCGTCTCCCGCAATGCGATCCAGCAAATCTTCCGCGCCAACGGGCTTCCGCAGCGTGAAATCGCACGCCGGATCCTGCTCGTTGCGCGGTTCCCAGCCCGTCACGACGCCGATTCGGAGCGCCGGGCGCCGCTCGCGCGCGAACGCCACGAGGTCCCACCCGCTGCCATCCGGGAGCCCGATGTCGGTCAGAAGGACCTCGTAGTACGCTCCCGCCTCGCGATCCAGCCGCTCGCGCGCCTCCCCGACCGTCTTGACCGACTCCACCTGGTGACCATCGGTCTCTAGCAGCGCCTGCATGAACTCGCGGCTGTCCGTATGGTCCTCCACCAGCAGGATGCGACGCGCGGGACGTGTTCGCTTCGGCATCTTGGGCGCCTCCGCGGCGAGCGTGTTCGTGCCCGCCGGAAAGACGAGCCGAACGGTCGTGCCCTTCCCCAATTCAGACTCGATCTCGGCCCGCCCGCGGTGCCGGCGGGCGATGCCGTACACCTCGGCCAGCCCCAGCCCGGTGCCGTTGACGCCCTTCGTCGTGAAGAAGGGCTCGAAGGCACGCTCGCGCACCTCCGCCGACATGCCGATCCCGGTGTCGCTGACGGCGACGCTGATCTCCTTGTCGCTTTTCGTCGTGCGGATACGCAGCGTCCCGCCGCCGGCCATCGCATCGAGGGCGTTCTGCACCAGGTTGAGCAGCGCCTCGCGCAGCTCGCCGGCGATCCCCTTGATCAGCGCGCCATCCACGAGCGACTCGTCGAGCTGCACCACCCCGCCCTTGGCGCGCTCCTGCCAGAGCGGGCGCGTCATGGCGACGACCTCCTCGACCATCACCGAGAGGTCCACCACGTCCTCGCGCGAGCCGAGCAGCGGCTCCTGTCGGATGAACCGCCCGACGCGCGCCGCGGTCGCGGCGCCGGTCTCGGCCGCCCGCGCGATGCGCGCCGCATAGTCGCGGACCGCCGCCGGGTTCTCGGCGTTCATCTCCAGCAGGTACGCCGCCGCCATGATCGGATTGAGCGCGTTGTTCACGTCGTGCATCACGCCGGCGGCCAGCTGTCCCACTGCGGCCAGCCGGCGGTCGCGCGACGCCGCTTCCTGGAGCGCCAGCAGCTCGCGCGTGCGCTCCTGCACCATGCGCTCGAGCCGCTCGGCTTCCGTCTGCACCTGCTGCTGCAGACGGGTGCGCTCGGTGACGTCGCGCTCCACCGTGACCGCGCCGCGGACCCGCTTGTGCGGGTCGTAGAGCGGATTGGAGTTGACCTCGATCACCGCGATCTCGTTCTCGTGGCCGCGCCGCACCTCGAGCGTCTCGCCGCGGACCCGTTCTCCACGGAGCGCGCGCGCGGTGGGATGCTCGTGCACGAACAGCGTCACGCCGGTGAGGGTGCGCGGACGGTCGAGCTGCCAGAGCTCGCGGAGCGACTGCGGATTGCTCTCGCCGTGCTCCTCCTGCGCCTGCGAGTTGGTGCGCACCGTCTTGCCGTCCGCATCCACCACGCGTACCGAGTCCGGCAACACGTCGAAGATGGATTCGAGCTGCGCGACGCTGCGCGCGAGGTCTTCACGGAGGCCTTCGCGCTCGGTGACGTCCGAGCCGGCGAAGAGGACCCCGCGTCCCCCGCGCCCGTCGGCGAGCGGCGCGAAGGTCGCCTCGACGAGACGACGCCCGCCGCGGTGCTGGAAGGGAACGCGCACCGACACCACCGGCGCGCCGCCCGCCGCGATGTCGATCTGCTCGGTCAGGTCGGCCAGCGCGTTGGGGAAGGCGTCGTAGATCGGGCGGCCGCTGGCCTGGGCGACGTCGAGTCCCGTGAGGTCGCGATAGCGCGCGTTCGTCGCCACGAGGGACAGCGCACCGTCGAACAGCGCCACGGCCAGCGGCACGGCCTCGAGCAGCGCATCGAGGCGGTGCCGTTCGGCCAGCGGCATGCCGGGCGCGAGATCAAGGGCGGACGAGAGCATGAACCTCGACAACGGACGAACGGAATGCGTGCGACGGAGGAGCGGCGGAGCGTCCTCGCTCCAACTTCGCAGCCGGGCCGGTCAAGTCAATGACGGGCGCCGCCGGGGCGCGGTCACGATTCCGCCGGTGCGCGGAAAGGTGAGGGGGTTCTCACGTGTATCGCAGGTCACCGCGCCGCGAGAAAGGCCCTCCCTTTTCGTCCGCCGTCCGGCGGTCGCGGCGGCCACTCAGGTACCCTCGCGCGTCTCGCGCACCTCATAATGCTGCGATCGTTCGTCGAATCGCGCGAGTATCGCCCGCGCCGACCGTGGCACTACCGCCCGCTCGTAATCGTCGCCGGCAAAGGCGCGCACCGCGTCCAGCGAGTCGAACCACATCATGGTCGCGAACTCCACTTCGGTGCCCACCGTGCGACGCAGGAGCTGGATGCGCCGGAATCCCTCGATGTGTCGCTGCGCGATGCCGACGAAGATCTCCTCGCGCAGCAGATGCTCGTACGCATCCGCGTTCGCCGGCGTCGTCCAGCCATGCCAGATGCGGCAGATCATCGCGGGTCTCCCGTGAGCTCCAGCTCCATGTAGACATCGGCAGTCTCGTACGGCACCGTCGACGGCATGGGCTTATGCACGAAGCCCATCGATTCGTACAGTCGCAGCGCGCTCCCGAGCTTCGAGCTCGAGACGAGCACGAGCCGCTGCGCCCCTCTCGCGCGCGCCTCGGCCACGCAGGCTTCGATGAGTCGCCGTCCCAGGCCCGCGCCGCGCGCCGCGCGGGTCACGGTCACCTTGGCGAGCTCCATCTCGCCAGCGCCGTGAGGAATCACGGCCGCCGTCCCCACGACCTCTCCATGCTGGAGCGCGACGAGGATCGCACCGCCGGCGTCGAGAATCTCGGCCTGCGGATTCGCCAGCTGTGCTTCGTCGACCGGCTCGTACAGCGCGTGCTCGTCGAGCCAGGCGCGGTTGAGCGCGTAGAAGGCCGCCGCGTGCTCGGGGCGGAACGGGACGATCTCCAGCCTCATCCCGTGGCGGTCACCTGCGTCTGTACGCCACATGCCGGACAATAATGGAAGAACGCGTTCTTGCGAGTGCTGCATGCCCCGCACTGATCGAACAGCGTCATGCCGCAGTGCACGCAGAAGTTCGCCGGTGCGCCCGTACCGCTGCCGGCGATCGCGCGCTCGCACCCCGGGCACACCCCCGTCGCGATCTTCTTGATCGCCTCCTCCGACGACAGTGCCCTCCGCCGCTCGCTCTCCGTCTGCCGCTCCACCTCGGCGCGCCGCGCGACGTAGCGCTGCATGGCGCGGATCACGTACACGCCCACCAGCGCGCTCGCCACCACACCCACTCCATAGCGCACGTAGCCGCCGTAGCTGGGCAGGTAGGGCACGAGCTCGACGAAGAACGCGAACAGCGCGAAGAGCACGAAGCCGCGCGCGAGCGGCCAGTACTGGCTCTTGCGCTTGCGCAGCACGAGCCAGGCGGCGATCAGCAGCAGCGGCAGAGTCAGCGCGAGCCGGATGCCGAACACGCGCAGCTGCTGCTTGAACAGCGCGCGGTCGAATCGGCCGCGCGCTTGCTCTTCCAGCGCGGCATACTTCTGCCGCTGCGCCTCCCCTGCCTGCGACGTCAGCACAAGTTCCGTATTGAGCCGGTCCAGCTCGGCCTGCGCCGTCGATTCCGCGGCCTTCAGCGCGTCGAGCTCGTGGTTGCGCTGAACGACCTCGGGGTCCTGCGTCGGATCGGTCGTCGCCGTGCGCGTCGCGATCCAGTTCTGGAAGCTCGCCTGCGCGTTGCGGTAGGTGTTGCCCGCGGCGGTCACGCGCATCTGCGCGCGGTCCCGCGCCGCCATCTGGCTCCGCTCGAGTCGTCCGAGCGAGTCCTGCACCACCCGATTGCGCGTCACCTGCGCCGGATCGAGGAACTGCTCGATCGAGATGGTCTGATCCACCCCCGGCAGGTCGCCGACGATCTTGCCCCCGAGCCCGATGAGGAAGCTCGCGAAGAAGAAGGAGACCAGCCACATCGCGATCTGGAACAGCCGCTCGGGGACGCGCAGGCTCTTGAACATTGGGTAGTGCCGGGAAGAGGGATGTACAAGAGACTCATGAACGCATCAGGCGTTACCTGTTTCCCGCCGTTGACGGTTCACGGTTCACGGTTCACCGTTCACCCACTCGGTCGTCCCGTCATCCCGTCATCCCGTCATTCAGTCATCCAGTCATCCCGTCCTTGTGACTTCCATTCGCATGATCGGCGTCCCGCTCGACTTCGGCGCGTCGCGCCGAGGGGTGGAGATGGGACCCGCCGCGCTCCGCATCGCGCAGATGGCCGAGTCGCTTCGCGACCTCGGTCATACCGTGACCGACATCGGCGACGTCAGCGTGCCGCAGCGCGCCACGATCCCGCCCGAAGTGGCCGGTCACGGCTTCCTCCCCTTCATCACCAAGGTGTGCGAGGAGCTCGCCGACGAGACGGCCGACGCCATCGCCCATGGCGAGGTGCCGCTGGTGCTCGGCGGTGACCATTCGGTCGTCGCGGGGTCGCTCGCCGGCGCCGCGCGCCATTTCGCGGCGAAGGGGGAACCGGTCGGCTGCATCTATCTCGACACGCACGGAGATCTGAACGTGCCGGAGACGAGTCTTACCGGCAACGTGCACGGCATGCCCCTCTCGCACCTGCTCGGTCACGGCGACCGGCGCTTTGCGTCGATCGCGGGCGACAAGCCGGCGCTCACGACGTCGCGGCTCGCGCTCGTCGGCATTCGCGAGCTGGACAAGCCGGAGAAGGAGGCGATCCGCGCCTGGGGGATTCGCTGCTTCACCATGCGCGACATCGACGAGCTCGGGCTCGAAGAGGTGATGCGCCGCGCCATCGCCGTCGCGACGTCGGAGTCCGATCGGCTCTGGGTGTCGTGCGACATGGACTGGGTGGATCCATCGGATGCGCCAGGTGTCGGTACCCCGGTACGGGGCGGCGCGACCTACCGCGAGGCGCAGCTGGCGATGGAGATGGTCTCCGACACCGGCAAGCTGGTGGGCCTCGACATCGTGGAGACCAACCCCGTGCTCGACGAACGCAATCGCACCGCGGAGCTGGCGGTCCAGCTGGCGATGAGTGCATTCGGGCATCGGATCATTTAGCCTGACGACTACTACCACCGAAGTACCAGGTCCCAGGTACCTGGTACCTGGACCGACAGACTGGCCCTTCCAAGGCGCCTCGGATTTCTCTTGTCCGCGCCCGAGCGATGAACAACGCAGCTCCGATTTAGCGTGGCCAGCGTGTCGGTCCTGGTACTCCGTACCAGGTACGCAGTACGTGAGTGCGCAGTTACCTCAGTGTCCAGTACTTCCGTGCGCAGCTGACCCGGTCTCGAACCTCAGGTCTGCCACTCCGGCCCTCGGTGTCGTGAGCCCCGTCGTCTCCGGCATTCCCCGGACATAGCGATCGAGAAAGGCGAGCGCATACGCCGAGATTCCGTCGTGGCTGACGTTCCGCCGGTCGCCCCAGGCGGAGTGGCGCGCCCCCTTGAAGACGACGAGATACTTCGGCGCCGGCGCCGAGTCGTAGGCGCCACCGTGGCGGGTCACGTGCGGCGTGATGCCGTCGTCGGCCGTGCCCCCCTGGAACATGATCGGCACCGTGATCCCCGACATCGTGCCATGCCGCACGAACGGCTCGATGTAAGGCGACAGCGCGAGGACGGCACGCACGCCGGGCGCCTTGCCCCACGCGCTCCAGCCGCCGGCGAGTCCAACCACGGTATATCCGCCGAGCGAGTGGCCGACGTAGCCGACGCGCGAGAAGTCGAGCGTCCTGGCATAGGCCGGATTCGCCTGCAGCGCGCCGTGAATCGCGAGGATGTCGTTCGCGCGACTCACATAGGTCGCGTCGCTCCACTCGGCGGGCAAACCGAATGGCACCGCGGGTGAAGTGCCGCGCCGTACGCCACACCACGCGTCGGCATGCCGCGGCGCGAACACCCAGTAGCCGTGCGCGGCGAGCGCGGACTTGAGAAAATTGGACCCCGTCTCGCAGCCACCGAAGCCATGCGAGAAGAAGAGCACGGGCGCCGGAGTCGTCCCGTTGCCCTTCCCTTCCCACACCGCCACGGTGCGCCCGGCCAGGGTGATCGTGCGATCCTGCGCCTGCGCCCGCACACCGACGACGAGCAGGACGAGCGCGAGCGATATGTGTCGAATACGATGCATGTGTATTTGATCGTCACCGGTCTGCGAGAACTGCAGCCTCGAAGGCTGCCTGCGAGGTCAGTGCGGGGTCAGCGGTTCAAGCTGCCGATCTGCTCGGCCGTTCGACTGAGCCCGAGCGCGTACTCGGGCCACCACTGCCCCGCCCTCGGGCCGCCATTGCACGGACCGTCCGATTCGCCCGGCGTCTTCACCCAAAGATAGGCGTCCACCAACGGGAGTCCGGTCTGGGTCGTGGGTGCGCGACCGAGGGCCTGCCCCGGAGGATTGCACCAGGTGCTCCCCGCCGTGCCGCGCCCGTTGCGGCTCGTGTCGATCACGTAGTGCTTTCCACCCACCAGACGACTGAGCTGGTTGCCGTAGGCAACGGTGGCGTTGGTCGGCTGATAGTTGGAGACGTTGAGCGCGAACCCCGCCGCGCCGCGAATTCCCGCCCCGGTGAGGCGGCTCGCCATGTCGCTCGGCTGCTTCCAGCGCGAGTTGCCGGCGTCCACGTAGACCGACGCACCCGCCTTGGTCAGCACGTCGACCGCGTCGCGCATGAGCACGTACCGCTCGTCGCGCAGTCGCGCTGGCAGGCAGTCGGCGGCCGGAATCGCGTCGGGCTCGAGGATCACGACGCTGGGCCGATTGCGCAGCCCGCGCGCAAGCTCGATGATCCAGCGTCGGTAGTCGTCGCCGCCCCCCGCGCCGCCGCGCGAGTGCAACCCGCAGTCCCGATACGGAATGTTGTACGCGACGAGCACGGGCACCGCGCGCGCGGAGCTGGCACGTGAGAGGATCCCGTCGACCGTGCCGCGGACGTCCCCGCTCCATGCGCCGAGCCACACGGCCGACGGCTGGTCGGCGATGCGACGCAGGAGTGCGGCGTCGGCCGGGCGCGAACGCTGCCAGGCATCGGCCTGACGTCGCGCCGGCGAGTTGGGATCGCGATACAGGGACATTCCCCGCAGTGCGGTCGCCTGCTCCGCCGCCGAGAGGTCGCGGATGTACAGCACCGAGAGGGCCAGGGCCAGGCCGACCAGCCCGAGCCTGCCGATCGCGCGGGCCGTCAACCGCTCAGCCGCCCGGCGTGGACCGTCGGATCGCCGGCATCGACTGCGCGGGCGTCAGCCCACGTCGGTCCGTCTCCGTCGGCGGCGGCGGCAGCGTCCCGTTGGTGAGTCCCATCTTTTCCATCATGTAGGTCTGCCGCGCGATCAGGATGCGGCTCGCCCGCAGATCGTAGTGCGAGAGCACCATCAGGTGCGCGAGATTGCTCGCCGCCCACAACAGCGCCGCCACGACGATGAGACGGATGGTGTCGGACACGAGGATGGCCAGCCCGACGTCGCCAGGCGGTCGGTTCATCCACCAGTCGGCGAACTGCCAGAGCGCGAGCAGCAGGATCACCACCGCCGACACCCGGATCACGATGCTGATGAAGTGAAGCCCCGGCTGCGGCACAAGGTCGGCGTCGCGCACCTCCACGCCGGCGAGTACGGCGTGCGATCCCGACGTTCGGCGTCCGCCCGCGTTGTTGTCGTCCTGCGTCTCGCCCGACTGCCCTCGATCCATCTCCGCCTCCCGCGGGTCCAGGTCAGCCCACCCAATGCACGTCCTGTGCTCGCTAGCGGCGGCGGCCGTGCCCGCGGCGTAAGTTCGTCGCTGACAACGACTCGCCGCGCCCGGGTGTCGAACTGTTCACGGCCCTGCCGCGTAGATCTCAGGTGAGCCGATCGGCCCG
>DASSIC010000329.1:0-4190 GCA_035692325.1 Gemmatimonadaceae bacterium
CCTCACGCTCGACGTGCAGTGGCGCTTCGCCGACGATCCGCACCGCTTCGGCGAGATGACCGTGATCTTCCACTGGCCGTCCCTCCCCGCCAACCGACTGGCGGCGGCGAAGCGCGTCGCCGAGATGTGCACAATCCACGCGACGCTCATGCATCCGCCGCGCATCTCCATCGCCTCCGCCGGCGAGCAGCCCGCGCACGAGCTTGCGGGCGCCGCGCATGCCGGAGCTCCGAGCGGAGCGACGGCGTGACCGTTCCCGTGGTGCGCTTTACCGTGGCCGGGGAGGAGACCGCGAGCCGCGGGCTCGGTCGTGCGTACACCGTCGTGTTCGACGGCGACTGCAAGGTGTGCACGCGCCTGTCGAAGGTGTTGCGCGACTGGGATCGCGGCCGCGAGCTCGAGGTGGTCTCGTCGCAACAGCCTGGGGTGATGGCGCGCTTTCCCTGGATCCCGCCGCGCGCCTACGTGGAAGCGCTGCAGCTCGTCGCCGCCGACGGCACGACCTGGCAGGGGGCGGCAGCGATCGAACAGCTGCTCAACGTGCTGCCGCGCGGACGCCTGATCTCCTGGGTGTTCAAGGTGCCGTTCGTGCGTACGCTCGCCGATCGCTTCTATCGCTGGTTCGCTCGCAACCGCTATCGGCTGGGCTGCGGCTCGCACTGCCAGTCGCGCCCGCTCGACGTCATGTGGGCCGAAGCGGAGCGCGACGGCTGACGCTCAGCGACCGGCGCTGATCTTCTCGGCGTTCTCCTCGCGCTTGCGACGGAGCACCACCTCCGCCAGCCACACCTCGATCTCCTTCGCCTCCGCTTCGTCGAGCGACGCGCTGCTGTGCTGCACGCCGTCCAGCGCGCTGCCCCCGCTGCGCTCGATGATCCCCTGCACCACCTCTTCCCACGTGTGGCTCTGGAGCCGGTCGCCCAGCGTGCGCATGGCCACGAGATCGAGCAGGTTGGCCGGCCGATCGAAGACCTCGATCTGAAAGCGGACGACTCCGTTCACGCGGTCACAGCGAAAGCGCACCGCACCGGCCAAGGGATGCCCCTCGAGCGTGAGGAGGGTGGCGTGCGTCGAACTCAGCTCCGCGACGCGCACCTGCACGTGGCCGCGCATCGGCAGCGCGAGGGTGATCGTCTCGCCTTCGTCGATCAGGTCCGTCGTGCCCGGCTCGGGCGCGGCTTCGACGAAGACAGGGGTGAGCTCGTTGAAGTGGGTGCGAAAGAGCGCGAAAAGGTCGGCGGGACCGTGTGGGCACGCCGAGATGTCGGCCCAGAACCGCTTTCGGTTGAGCGTGCCGATGCCCTCGGATGGGAGCTGCTCCGCCTGCGCATCCGCGAGCTTCCGCAGCCCCTCGTCCAAAGACGTCGGCGTCACTCTGAGCACGGTGTCGAGCGCGTTGACGCCACCGGCGGGAATGGCATTGCCTTCGTGCAGCATGGTCACCTGCTGCTCGTTGAACGACATGTCCCAGCCGACGAGCGACACCATCTTCGAGCCCAGCGTCGCCAGGAAGTCCGGCACCGAGACGCCGTGCACTTCACGGCCCGTGATGCGGCTGAAGCGCGCGATGAGATCGTTCTGCGACGTCAACTCGGGGCCGGCGATGTCGAGCTCGCGCCCACCGAGGTCGGTGCGCTCCACGATGTTCACCAGCGCGATCGCGACGTCCTCCCACCATACCGGCTGAATGGGCTGGTCGCCGTCACCGATGCGCGGAATGACCGGACTCGGGCTCCGCACCATGCGCAGCAGCAGCGAGATCTGCTCGTCGCCCGGTCCGTACACGTTGCCCGGCCTCGCAATGACCCACTGGCCATGGAAACGTCGCACGAGCGATTCCGCCTCACGCTTGGACGCGTGGTAGGCCGACTTGCCTTCGGACGCGCCGAGCGACGAGACGAAGATGAAGCGCTTCACCTTCGCACGCTCGGTTTCGGCGAGCATGTTCGCCGTGCCGCCGACGTTCACGCCAGCGAAGGTCGCGTCGTCGGTCTCGTCGACGATGCCGACCATGTGCAGCACGACGTCACAGTCGTCCGCCGCACCGCGAATGGACGCCGCATTCGCGACGTCCCCCTGCCGCGGGACGACGCCAGTCGGCCACTGTCGCGCGTCCGCATTCGCATGGCGCGAAAGCAGCACGACCTCGTGCCCACGCGTGAGCAGCTCGGTCACCGTCCCCGTCCCCACCACCCCGGTACCACCCGTCACGAGAATCCTCATGACGGGCAGTAGGGCAGGTACGGTGCCAGGGGTTGAGCGACTGTGAATTGGTGTGACGGGAAGACGGGAAGGGCACACCGGACCGAGTCTGGTGTGCCCTTCATTGTCATCCGTCATCCGTCATCCCGTCATCCCCTACTGACGGCACGCCCCCGTCGGATCCGGCTTCGGCTTGTCTACCACCGGCCGATGGTCGAGCCCCGCGACGCGCTCGGCGAGCGTGTGCACGAACGACGCGACTCGCGCCATGTGCGGATAGTCGATGTACTGCGGCTCGTCCGTCACCTGGTGATAGTCGCCGTGCAACCCGGTGGTGAGGAACACGACCGGAATGCCGTAGCGCGCATAGTTGTAGTGATCGCTGCGGCAGTAGATGTTCTCGGGATGACCATTCGTGTCGAAGGTGTAGTCGAACACGAAGGGGGTCGGTTCGGCACGGTTCACCGTCTCGGTGAGGTCGCCGAGCTCGGTGGACAGCCGGCGGGAGCCGACGAGCTGCAGGTAGCGTGGGCTGCCCGCCGCGAGATCGGCGGCGGCGCCGCGGCCCACCATGTCGATGTTGATCTGGGCGACAATGGAGTCGCGCGGCACGGTGGGATGATCGGTGAACCAGCGCGAGCCGAGCAGGCCCTTCTCCTCACCGGTGTGCCAGACGAAGAGCAGGGAACGGGCGGGCTTCACGGCGGCGCCGGCGAACGCCTCGGCCACCTCGAGCACCGTCACCGTGCCGGAGCCATCGTCGTCGGCGCCGTTGTTGATGGAATCTCGGCGCACCGGGCGCAGCGCGCGCACCGAATCGTTGTTGACGTGAATCGCTGCGACGCGCGCCTGCACGTCACGCTGCTGGTCGGGGGTGAGGCGCGCACCGGTGGGATTTTCCGTCGCGAACCACCGTCGCGCGTTGTAGAGATGCAGCGAGTCATGATCCACCGGACCGGCGGCGCGCAGGCCAATGTGATCGCTGTGGGCGCCGATCGCGACGAGCTCGCCGCGGAGCGCCGAGTCGCTGCCACGCAGGATCGCGACGACGTTGCGGGTCGGCGCGTCGGCCTCGACGAACTGCGGCGTGGCGCGCACGGTGCGTCCACCCGCGCCGACCGCCATCCCGTCGAGCGATCCGCCCAGCAGGCGCTCGGCGGCGCCGCGCGTGACGTACAGCGTCGTCGCCACCGCAGGGGCGCCGGGCGCAGGCCGCAGCGTCATGGATGCGGTGCGTCCCTGCGCGAGCAGCCCCGCGCTCAACGACGGTCCGACGACGATCGCCACCGCAGCGGCGCCGCCGAGTGGCGAGGTGGGCGCGAACCGGAACTGCTGTGCGCCGCCGCTCGAGAGGACGACCAGCCTGCCTTGCGCCTGCGCAGCGGTGATCGCGTTCGCCGTGTCTCCCGCGACGCCGCCGTACACCACCTGCACGCCGTCGAGCGGCCGCGGCGCCGCACCGCGGAAGGGAGCGGTGACGAAGTCCTGGAACGCGGTCACCGTACCGCCATCGACGGTGAGTGTCGCCACGGGACTGAAGCGACGCGCGATGAAGGGGACGTTCTGGAAGAAGGTGCCGTTGTCGCCCGCGGGCTCGAGCCCCATGCGTCGCAGCTCGCGCTCGATGTACGCGGTGCCCTTCATGTGGCCCTCGGTCCCCGCCTCCCGCCCCATCATGGAGTCGTCGGCGAAGACGTAAAGCCGCGTCATCAGATCGCCGGCGGTGATTGCCGCGCTGGTGGCGGGACCGCTGTACTTGAGCGGCAGAGTGGCTGGCATCGATGCGGGCGTGGCATCGGACGGCGGCTGCGTCGCCAGGCAGGCGGACAACAGCGTGAGCGCGCCGAGCGCGGCGAGAGAGCGAGATACGGTCACGAGAGGTCGGGCATGGGTGAGTTCGTCGGCGAGAGGCCGTGTCCCATCGTACGCGGCGGCCGTGTTCCATGTTGTATCGCCGGCTCCAAAGGTATCTTCCCGCGTCGGCCGCA
>DASSIC010000330.1:0-9296 GCA_035692325.1 Gemmatimonadaceae bacterium
GCCACGCGCTCCCACTGCTCGATCGCCCTGGAGCGCTCCAGATCGATCCCCACGTCGGAGGTTCGGCTGAGCGCAACCAGCATGAGGTCCTCACAATGGGCGACGCTGAACCAGATCGGCCGCGCCCGCCACGCCCCGCCAAGCGCCGGTTTTCCGTGCACACCGTCGCACAGCGGAATGCGATCCGGCGCGACACCCAGCACGCAGCCGAGGATCTCGCGCAACAGCGCGCGACCGATGGCGAATCGCCGCGCGACGATCGCGTTCATGTATCCGGCATGGCGCTCGCGCTCGGCGGACGAGAGCGTGGCGACCGCGCGCGCAGCCTGTGCGTCGCACCCGGCCAGACCCGCCACGCACACGACGGCGTCGTGCGACGCGAGCCGTGCCGAGACGTCGGTGATCGGCCAGCTGACCATCGAGAGGGTGATCGCGCTGCTCACGCCGGCACGACCCCTCGATCGCGTTCGGTCAGCACGCGTTCCACTCCCATCGACGCCAGCGCCGCAATCACTTCGCGGACCGTGGTCCGCAGCTGCTCGTCCGTGTGCGTCGCGGCGATGAAGAAGCGCAGCCGGGCGAGATGTTCGGGCACCGACGGCGCGACCATCGGCTGCACGTTGATGCCGCGCTCGAACAGCAGCGCCGACAGCCGGGCGGCGCGCAGCGAATCGCCGACGATCACGGGAATCACCGGTGTTCCCCCGCTGGCCCCCGTATCGAGCCCCGCCTCCCGGCAGAGAGCGAGGAACCGCGCCGCGCGCTCCTGTAGCCGCGCGACCCGCTCCGGCTCCGCCTGCAGCTTGCGAAGCGCCGCGAGCGCCGCGGCCGCGTTGCTCGGCGGAATGCCCACGCTGTAGACGAAGCCCGGCGACGTGTACTTGAGATACTCCACGAGCGCGGCACTGCCGGCGATGTACCCACCGCAGCTCGCGAGCGATTTGCTGAGCGTCCCCATCCAGATCTCCACGCGCCGCGGATCGACGCCGGCGTGCTCGGCGATCCCGCGACCCGTCGTGCCGAGCACGCCGATCGAGTGGGCTTCGTCCACCATGAGCATCGCATGGTGGCGATCCTTCACCTCGACGAATCGGGCGAGGTCGGGAATGTCGCCGTCCGCGCTGTACACCCCCTCGATGACGACGAGCGCGCGGCGATGCTGCGACCGCACGCGCGACAACATCGCGTCCAGCGCCGCCCAGTCGTTGTGCGGAAACACCAGCCGGCGTGCCCCGGAGAATTCCGCCCCCTGCATCGCGCTGTTGTGCACGAGCTGGTCGCAGAGGACGACGTCTTCCGCGCTCAACAGGTGCGAGATGGTGGATACGTTGGCCGGCACGCCGCCGATGTAGACGATCGCATCCTCGACGCCGAGGAACCGCGCGATCTCCTGCTCCAGCTCCCGGTGCACCGGCCGCTCGCCGGAGACGACGCGGCTCGCCGACACGGAGCTGCCCCAGCGCGCGACCGCCTGCTGCGCCGCGCGCGTGACGTCGGCGTCGCCCGACAGACCCAGGTAGTTGTAGTTCGCGAAGTTCACGAGCGTGCGCCCGTCGACGACCGCTTCGCTTCCCGTCACGCCGTCGTGCACATGGAAGAAGGGGCTCGCGATCCCATGCTCGGCGAGCGTATCGAGTCGGCTGCGCAGCGCGCGATACTCTGCCCACTGGCCCACGTCCGTGCTCGCCGCCGTCGGCGGTCCGTAGCTCGGCCGCTCCACGACGCGCGCAACTGTCGCCGGCGTGCCGCGGG
The DNA here is from genome assembly GCA_035692325.1 of Gemmatimonadaceae bacterium. Taxonomy (GTDB): domain Bacteria; phylum Gemmatimonadota; class Gemmatimonadetes; order Gemmatimonadales; family Gemmatimonadaceae; genus AG11. Next base: position 1,753 of record DASSIC010000330.1, read on the forward strand.
CATCGAGCGAGGCGAGATGGCGCGCGAGCGAGCCGATGTCCGGCTGCTCCCAGAGCTGGGCCGGATCGATCCGTCGGCCGAACCGCCCCTCCAGCGCGACCATCAGCCTCGTGGCGGCGAGGGAATCGAGCCCGAGCTCGCGCAGCTTCGTCTTCGGATCCAGGCGCGCCGGATCCACCTGCAGCTCCTCGCGCACCCAGTCGATCACGAACGCGGAGATCGCGTCCTTCGGCGCCACGACGTCGCTGCCGCGGCTCTTCCAGCGGCCGACCACCTCGAGCGACTCGCCGAGGTACGCCACGCGACAGGCACGCCGCTGGATCTTCCCGCTCGACGTGCGCGGAATCGTGTTCTGCCGGATCAGCACGATCTCGTCGGGCACGACGCCGATCGTGCCGGCAAGCTCGGTGCGAATCGCCTGGAAGAGCGCCCGGTCCCCGTCCGGCTTGTGCTGCCGCGCCACCTCGGCCACCAGCACGAGCCGCTCGCGGTCCTCCGCGGCGACGCCGAACGCGGCGGTGAACCCGGCGCGCAGATCGGCGTGGCTGCGCTCCGCGGCCAGCTCGATGTCATGCGGGTAGTAGTTGCGCCCGTCGAGGATGACGAGATCCTTGAGTCGCCCCGTGACGATGAGCTGTCCCTGCACGAGCACGCCGAGATCGCCCGTGCGCATGAAGAGCTGATCCGAGCCGGCGAGCCGCGCCTGGAAGGTGGCGGCCGTCGCGTCGGGCCTTCCCCAGTACCCCGCGGCCACGCTCGCCCCAGCGACCCAGATCTCGCCCACCTGTCCCTCGCCCGAGCGGGCGCCCGTGTCGGGATCGACGATCACGACCTGCTGTTCGACGACCGGCTCCCCCGATGCCACGAGGGTGAGTGGGCTTCCCCCACCCTCTTCCGGTGCGCGGAGCTCACCGGATTCCAGCGCCCGTCGATCGGCGGGCACGAGCAGGGGCGCGCGTTCGGCCGGTCCGCCCGAGACGAGCAGCGTTCCTTCGGCCAATCCGTAGCACGGCAGGATGACGTCGCGACGCAGCCCACTCGCGGCGAACGCCTGCGAGAAGCGGTCGATCGTATCGGCGCGAATCGGCTCGGCCCCGTTGAACGAGGTGCGCCAGTGCGAGAGATCCAGCGTGGCCCGCTCCGCGTCGCCGATGCGCTCGACGCACAGGTCGTAGGCGAAGTTCGGGGCTCCGCTCGTCGTCGCGCCGTAGCGCGACATCGCCTCCAGCCACCGCAGCGGACGCTGGAGGAAGGTGGCGGGCGCCATGAGCGCCGCGGACAACCCGGCGTAGATCGGTTGGAGAATGCCGCCGATCAGCCCCATGTCGTGAAAGGGCGGCAGCCAGAAGACCCCGTTGTCGTGCGGCCGATGCTGCGACACCCGATGAATGACCGCCGAGTTGTGCAGGAGATTCGCGTGCGCGAGCATCACGCCGCGCGGGTCGCCGGTCGAGCCGGAGGTGTACTGGAGCATCGCCAGCGACGCACCGGTCACGTCCGGCGCGCGCCACCCCGACGCATCGCCATCGGCGAGGGGGCCGGCGTCGAGCCAGGTCAGGCCGCTGAGCTCGGGGGTGAGGGCGAGCCACCCGTCGAGCCGCGCCATGAATGCATTCGACACGAGGGCGACGCGCGAGCCGCAGTCCGCCACGATGCGCGCGACGCGAGGGTCGGCGCGACGCGGATTGGGCGGATAGGCGGGCACGGCTACCACGCCGGCGTAGAGGCACCCGAAGAAGGCCGAGACGTACTCGAGTCCCGGCGGCACGAGGAGCACCACGCGATCACCCGGCACCACGTGCTCGGTGAGATGCGACGCGATCGCGCATGCACGCCGTCGAAGCGTCGCGAAGGTGAGCGTGTCCTCCTCGCGGCCATCGCTGTTGATGAACCGGAAGACGACGTCCGCCGGTTGCTTCCCGGCTCGATACTCGAGGAGATCCACGAGCGTCTGCACGCCGGCGGCGCGGGCGTCGTCCCGCAACAGCTCAGGTGTGCTCACGCCTTCGGATCCTCCTTCGCTCGCTCGTGGTGATCGGGCTTCGGCGGACGGAGCCACCCCGCATCGACGTACCAATTATACGTGTCGCGCAGGCCATCCTGCAGGGGCACGCGGGCCGACCACTGCAGCTCGTCGCGCGCACGTGATGCATCGCACAACCACCAGCGCGGGCGAGCGAGCGCCGCCTTGTTGCGATTCAGGAGCGTTGGACGCCCGGTAAAGGTGCTGAGGAGGTCGCCGGCGTGCGCCGCCATGCGCACGGCCGTGCGCGGCACCTGGAGCTGGATCGGTCGCGAGCCGGCCACGGCGGCGACCTCGTCGTACAGCCGGCCCCACGTCAGCGGCGTCTCGTCGGCTATGAAATAGGTCTTGCCGACCGCGCTCGGTCGCTCGGCGGCCCGAATGAGCGCGTCCACGAGATCGGTAACGTGGACGACCGAGAAGGCGTGCTCGCGCGGCACCGCATGGAGCGCGACCCGACGGCTCGCCTGCTTGAAGGCGGCGAGAAAGTCGCGGTCGCGCGGACCATACACGGCCGCGGGACGGATGATGGTGATCGGCAGATCGTCGCGATAGCGCGCTACCGCCTGCTCCGCCTGCAGCTTGCTGCGGCCGTACGCCTCGACGGGCACGGGGCGATCGGTCTCGCGCATGGGCGTGGCGGCATCGGCCGCCGGTCCGGCGGCGGCCTGCGATGAGACGATCACGATGCGGGGCGGCTTTCCGGGCCGCGCCGCCAGCGCGGCGAGCACGTTCGCGGTGGGAAACACGTTGCCGGCCCGGAAGTGCGCCAGCGTGCGGCCGCGCGTCACCCCCGCGAGATGGAAGACGTGCGTCGCTCCTTCCCAGACGCGAGATTCCCGGACGGAACGATCGTCCAGCAAGTCCGCTTCGAAATGCTCGATCCGTGGATCGCGCAGCTCTCGCGGCGTTTCGGGACGCACGAGCGCCCGCACGGTGTCGCCCCGCGCGAGCAGCGCGTCCACGAGGTGCGAGCCGATGAAGCCCGTCGAGCCGGTCACGACAGCGATCATCGCTCAAATCTGACCGGTTCCCCAGCCAGCGCCTAGTGCCGCGCCGCTCGAGACGACTGGAAAGTCGCTGTGCGCGGCGTAGCTTTCTCCCCTTGCCACGCCGCGGTCCGGCGCGGCATCACGGGCCCTTAGCTCAGGTGGTTAGAGCAGCGGACTCATAATCTGACGGTCGCTGGTTCGAATCCAGCAGGGCCCACCTCTCCCGCCTCACTCGTCCTTGCCGCGCGTCTGCATCACCGTCGACTTCGAGCCCGACTGTCCGCCGTACCTGAGCTCGAGCTTCCGCGGCATCGAGGAAGGGGCACCGGCGCTTCTCGCGCTCTTTGCGGAGCTCGGCATCCGCGCCACGTACTTCACGACCGGCGAGGTCGCGGAGCGCTTTCCCGGCGCCGTGCGCGCCCTCGTGGCCGAGGGGCACGAGCTGGGGTGCCACGGCGTGTCGCACACCGCCTTCGACACGCTGGACGAGCCGTCCGCTCGACGCGAGATCACCGAGTCCGCGCAGCGGCTGCGCACGTTCGCACCCGTCACGTCGTTCCGCGCGCCGTATCTGCGCTTTCCCGAGCCGTACGTGCGGCTGCTGGAGGATGCGGCCTTCACGCTCGACTCCTCGCTCGCGAAGTACAAGCGATCGTTCCATGCGCCGCGCATCCCGACCACGCTGACGCGAATCCCGGCGTCGATGACGTCGTCGGTGCTGCGACTCCCCGCCTTCATCCGCGATCCGTGGCTCTCCTCGCTCGCGGATCCGGTCGTGCTGTTCGTGCATCCCTGGGAGTTCGTCGATCTCACCCACGAGGACCTGCGCTATGACTGCCGCTTCCGCACCGGCGACGTCGCGCTCCAGTGCCTGCGCGAGGTCGTGGAGCTCTTCCAACGGCGCGGCGCGACCTTCCTGACGATGCGCGATCTCGATCCGGCCGCGGCGGCGGCATGATCATGAAAGGAGCGCGCGCCCGCTGGGTGATGCGCGTGGTCGCCCTCGTCGTCGTCACGGCGCTGCTCGTGACCGCGGCTCGACGCCTGAGCTTCTCCCGCGTGCTCGCCGAGCTCGTGGTCGTCCAGCCCCTCTGGATGGCGCTCGCGCTGCTCTGTTTCGTGTCCATCCTGCCGCTGTGGGCGCTCCAGTGGCGGTTGCTCGCGACTTCCACTCGCACGCCGCGCCTGCGGACGATGCTCGGCGTCGTCGCCATGACCTCCACCGTGCTCAACACCGCGCCTATGCTGGTCGGCGAAGCGGCCGGCGTGTACTTCCTGATCGTGGAAGCCGGGCTCGCGCGCGGGGCGGCGCTCTCGGTGCTGGCGATGGATCAGCTGTTCGTCGGCGTCGCAAAGGTGTTCGTCCTCGCGACGGCGGCAACGCTCGTGGTGCTCCCCATGTGGATGGCGCGCGGAGCGCAGGCGCTCGTCGTTGCCGTCGCACTGCTCTCGGCGAGCCTGGTCGTCGTGGCGTGGCGCGCCGAGCCGCTGTCGAAGCGCGCCAGTCGGTGGATACCGGCACGTCTGGCGCGACTCATCCTCACCGTCGGCAGGGCGCTCGAGCCCGTCCGCTCGCCGACGCGGAGCACGGGCGCGCTCGCCCTTGCCCTCGCCAAGAAGCTCGCCGAGGTGCTGGCGATCCTCTGCGTACAGCGGGCCTTCGGCGTGGAGCTGTCGCTTGGCAGTGCGGTGCTCGTGCTCGCGGCGACCAACCTGGCCACACTGCTTCCCATCGTGCCCGGGAACATCGGCGTCTACGAGGCCGCAGTCGTCCTTGCCTACTCGAGCTTCGGCATCAGTGCGGAGCGCGCGCTCGGCATCGCCGTCGTGCAGCACGCCTGCTTCTTCGTCGCCCTGGCGCTGCCGGGCTATCGCTGGCTCGCCCGGTCGGCCGCGACCCGCGCCCCCGAGGCGGCGGTGTAGATCTGTTCGTGGAGCGCGGCCACGTCGCGCCAGTCGTACTCCGGCACCGTCGACGCATTGTGCGCCGCCACGTACGCCCGGAACGGCGCGTCGAGTGCGAGCCGCCCGATCGCGCGGCCGAGCTCCGGTTCGTCGCGGGCGAGCACCCCTTCGACGCCCTGTCGGATGAAGTCGCGCGCCCCGCTCGCGAGCATCGCGACCACGGGAAGGCCGGCGGCGCGCGCCTCCAGCGCGGCGATGCCGAATGACTCCCGCTCGCTCGGCAGGATGAATGCATGCGCTGACGCGTACAGGGTGCGCAGCTGATCACGCGACAGCTGGCCTGGAAGCTCGACCCGATCGGCAATCCCCAGCTCGGCGGCGTAGCGCGACAATGCGATGCGATCGGGCCCATCGCCGGCGATCACCAGGCGCAGCGGGGGAGCACCGTTCGCCAACCGCGTCGCGGCGACGAAGGCGCGTAGCAGCGACGCCGGCCGCTTCTTTCGCGACAGGCGCATCGCCGACACGAAGCGCACGTCCGCGCCGCTGGGCGCCGGCCGGCGCGCGCGCCAGAAGCTGGTGTCGATGCCATTCGGCAGCACCGCGATGCCCGCGTCCGGGATCCACCGAGCTGCCTGCGCGGCCACGACGCTGCTCACCGCGCTGAGCACGATGCGTCCGCGCGCCCACCCGAACAACGCCTCGCTGGCGCCGAGCAGGAAGGCGCTCCGGTGCAGCATCGAGTGGAAGGTGAGGATCGTCGGCAGGTTCGCGCGCGCGCCGGCCAGCGCTCCGGCGTACGCCACGGGCGACACGACGCTCGCGTGTGCGTGCACGACGTCGAACCCTTCCCCGCGGATCACCTCGGCCAGCGATGCGAGCGCGCGGGGGGTGTACGCGAAGCCGCCGACCGGCGAGAGCCATGCAGGGACGCGGTGCACCGGCACGCCATCCACCTCGTCCGGACCACGCGTCGTGGTCACGATGCGCGCATCGAGCCCGCGCGCGCGGAGCGCGAGGGCGAGATCGCGCAGGTGCAGCTCGATCCCGCCCATGCGCGGAAGAAACCAGTCGCAGACGAGCGCGACGCGCGTCATCTGCGCGCTATCGAGCGAACTGTAAGCCGACGCTCGCCGCGTAATCGCGTCGCGAGCTTCCGGCGAAGTCGGCGTTGCGGATGCGCAACCCCGCCGCACGCGTCGAGAGCCGCATCGCTCGGCCGAGCTCTCGCGTCACGACCAGCGTCAGCCCGTCACGCTGCTCATTCGCGGCATCGGCTGTCCGGCGAATCACGAAGTACGACCCCTGCTCTATCGTGACGTAGTCGGCGCGACTGTAGATCGCGCTGCGCCCTTCGACGCTCACCTCCGTCGGTCCCGCCGGCCGCCAGCGCAGCAGCGCGCCGAAGGACTTGGCGTCGGGTCCCAGCTCGTCACCGAGCAGGCGGCCGCGCGTCGTGATGCCGTTCGAGAGCGAGCCGTGCGTATAGGTGCGAATGCCCGTGTGCTTGGCCGACAGCTCGCCGGCCAACGCGGTCCGTCCGAACCGAGGCAGCACGATGCGCAGCGACTGCGCGCCGTCCCAGGTGAACAGGGTGCGGATCCGGTGCACGTCGAAGTCGTCGATCAGCAGCTCCGTCGCCACCGTCAGGCCGCCGAGTGCGTCGAATCGCATCCGCCCGTCTATGCCGAGCTGCTTGTCCGAGTCCACGTCGAGGGTGCGCGTGGTGTCCGTGTAGTTGTGGCCGCGAAAGATGTCGACGAAGGGAAGGAAGTCGATCAGACGATTGCCGAGGCTCGATGCACGTCCGCCCTGGCCACCGAAATGGTTGAGAAAGAAAGCGCCGACCTCGAGCCCCGGCCGCGGGGCGAGGCTGACCTTGTACGCCAGCAGCTTGGAGTGCGAACGCGCGACGCTTGGTCCGAGATCGGCCAGCAGCAGCGTTGCTTGCGCAGGACCCATTCGCCGGAACGGTCCCGGCAACGCAAACGGTGCATCGCTCGCGATCGACACGAGATCGAGCGCCGGGGCGTCCGACGCCAGCAGCAGCCCATCGCCGGCGCGTTGGGCCCAGGCGATCTCCTCGCGCCCGATCTGGAGCGCCGTGTTGCGATAGCGCATGCGTGCGCCACCGAGCAGCAGCTCCGCACGGCCGGAGGATCCCGACGCGTCGGTCGCGTTGACGCCTTCGACACGCTCCCGCGCGTGGAGCGCGAGCCACGACGTCGGTTCGACGACGTGCTCGAGCTCGAGCGCGAGCGATTGCCCGCGCGGGGCCGGAGTACCGAGTCGCCGCGCCGCCAGCGGATCGATCGTCGCTTCGAGCTGGCGCGTGATCGACCCGGAAAATCCGCGTCGGCGCGCGTCGGTGCTCGACAGGGTCAGACTCGCGGCGTCGATCGGTGCCCAACCGTCCTCGGCGTCCGGTCCGGAGTCGAGCCCCAGATGTGATTGCAGCCTGCTCACCGCCAGCGCCGCTGCGACGTTCGACTCACCCGCCCCTATCGGTACGGTGCGCATCAGGTTGGAATAGAGCCGCACCATCTCGCGACGCGAGTACGGTCGCTGTCCCACGATGACCGTGTCGAGCATGCCGAGCTCGATCAGCCGATCGATGTCCGCAT
>DASSIC010000331.1:0-3045 GCA_035692325.1 Gemmatimonadaceae bacterium
GCGCCGTGTCCAGGACGAGCGACTTGATGACGACACGACCGCGCAGCGCCGACCAGAGACCGTAGCGCACCCGCACGCGCGCCGCCGTGAACACGGGCGCCGCGGTACTGTCGCGCAGCTGCACGTTGGTCAGCGTCGCGGCGGAGAACAGGTTGCCGCGCAGCGTGCCGACGTCGAGCCGCCCGGTGAGTCGCTTGTTCGCCTGGCTGACGACGATGCGCCGCACGCGCTCGTTCCCCCACGGTGTCTCGGCCAGCACCAGGAGCACGAGCACCAGCACGACCAGTGGCAGCACCACCGTGCCGAGGACCACCTTGGAGACGCGGCGCGCGCGATCGCGCGCCGTGAAGGTCGCTTTGGGCGGCGGTGGCGGCGCGGCGGGCGTGGATGCGCGAACCGTCGTCGTCAAAATGCCTGCCCCATCGCAAAGTGGACTACGAGACGACGTCCCAGCGATCGCAGGAACCCGGGGTTCGGCTCGATCGGCGAGTAGGACTTCTCGGTCGCGAGCCGAACGATGTGCTCGACGCCATTCGCGTCGGTCACGGCGGCCACCACGGGGAGCGCTCGCGCGCCGACCGGACGGATGCCGAAGTCGAGTCGCAGCACGCCGAGTGGCGAGCGATAGCGGAGCCCCGCCCCCGGCGTGATCGCGCCGCGTCCGCGCGCCGGTAGATCGAGGCCGCTCGTGCCGACGTATGCGCCATCGAGGAAGGCCACGCCGCCAAGCTTGCTTCCGAGCGGGAGACGCAGCTCGGCGCTCGCCTCGAGAACGCTGGTGCCGCCCGTGGGCCGAACGAAGAATTCGCTCGACGGGATCCCCGATGGATCGCAGCTGCCCGCGGCGATCGTCGCGTCGGTGCAGCCGGCCGCGAGCAGCGACGCGCGGCGCACCTGGAGCACCTGCGGTCCGAGCTCGTTCTCGGCAAAGCCCCGCACCGATTGCATGCCGCCGGCGTAGAAGCGGGCGCGTGGATGCAGGATGCCCTGCGGCCGGACCCATCCGGCACGCCCATGCAGCGCCAGCACCTTGGGGAACTTCTCCTCGTCGGTCTCGCTGCGGCCATAAGCGCGATAGTACGCGCCGTCCGCCGCGATCCGCTGATGCGTGAAGCTCGATCCCGTGGCACTGGACGCATGCTCGGCATCCACCACCGCGGTGTAGCCGCGCGTGGGCGCCTCGAGGTCGTCGGCGCGATCGATCCACGCGCTGACGCCCACTGGAGCGAGGCGCTGCCGACGGGACAGCAGGTCGACGGTCGCGTCGTCACAGATCCCGTAGCCGGCGCAGAAGTAGATCGCGCCACCGCGAACGCGCGTGGACTCGAGGCGATAGTTGATGCCGACGGGCAGTCTGGGCGCCAGCTCGCGCACCACGCCGACGGTGACGCCGAGATCCTCGTCCACCACCACTCCGGGCAGCGAGCGACGGCCACCGAACACCGTCGCCGACGCCGATGTACGCGCGCCGGCGATCCACGGCTGCGTAATGGTGAGCGATCCCTGATAGGTGGGCTGCAGGAAGACGCTCGCGTTGGTTGCGCCATCCGGAATCGCCTGGCGGAAGATCGCGCGACCATTGAGCTGTTCGCCGAGCAGGTTGCCAGCGGCGGCGCGCAGCGAGAGCCAGCGTCCGGCGCCCAGCGCGTTGTGACGCACCTCCACGGCGGCCTGCCCGAACTCGATCGTGTTGAAGCCGAGTGTCACGCTGGCGTGGCGTGGCGTCGTCTCGGTAATGGCTACGGTGATGTGCTTCACGCTGTCGCCGGCGGGAGGAGTCACCACGAGCGCGCGGGCGATGGCGGGCGACTGAAAGAGCCGGCGCTCGCTCTCCAGCACGGCGTCGTGCGTATAGAGGCCGCCGGGCCGGAGGAGCAGCGCACGGCGCAGCGTGCCGTCGCCAAGCACGGTGTTGCCTTCGAATCGCACGTCACCGACCCGCGTGATCCACCGTGGATCCACGTCGATCGTGACAGGCACCATGCGCGATGCGTCGGGACTCGGTACCACGGTGTCGATGCGCACGTCGCCGTAGCCCCTGTTCCAGACGGCGACCTTGAGCCGAGCGAGCGTGCTGTCGAGCGCGATGAGGCTCAACGGCTCGCCCTCGCGCAGCGCGACCGCCTCGTCGAGCTCGGCGGCCGAGAGCACCGGCGCACGCTGGGTGACGGTGAGCTTGCCGACGCGCGTGGGCGGACCTTCCACGATGCGGAAGGTGACCGCGACGCCCCGCTTCGCCGGAGCGAGGACGGTGTCCACCTGTGCATCGCGGTAGCCGCGGCGCCAGTAGTAGACGCGCAGGTTGGTGATGTCGTCGCCGAGGGCGTCGCGCGTGGTGCGGCGCCGGTCGGTGAAGAGGAGATTCGGTGTCAGCTTGCAGATCGGCGCGAACAGGATGAGCCGGCAGCTCGACGTCCGCGTGAAGAGCACCGTCTTGAGATCGCTCGTCGCGACCTCGTTCGCACCGTCGAACGTCAGCGAGGCGACGTCGATCGAATCGCGCGGATCGGGCGATGTGACGGGCGTCTGGGCACGCGCGACGAACGGCGTCGCGACGAGCAGCGACGCCGCGAAGAGGAAGGCGCGGAGTGAACGTGGACGCACAGGCACGAATGACGGCTCAACCAGAGGGGCGGGCTGGACCGTAAGTGCGAAAAACGGGCCGAAAGAGGCGGGACGACGGATGGACCGCAGCACGGGAGGACGGGAACGGACGAAGGGCACACCGAACCCAGTCCGGTGTGCCCTTCCCGTCATCCCGTCATCCCGTCATCCCGTCTTCCCGTCTTCCCGAACTAGTACCGGTAGTGCTCCGGCTTGTATGGGCCATCCACCGGCACGCCGATGTAATCGGCCTGATCCTTCGAGAGCTTGGTGAGCTTCACGCCCAGCTTGTCGAGATGCAGGCGCGCGACCTTCTCGTCGAGATGCTTGGGCAGGGTGTAGACCTTCTTCTCGAGCTTGTCTGCGTTCTGGTGCAGCTCGAGCTGGGCCATGACCTGGTTCGTGAACGACGCCGACATCACGAAGCTCGGGTGGCCGGTC
>DASSIC010000332.1:0-11306 GCA_035692325.1 Gemmatimonadaceae bacterium
GCCGTTCATCTTGTACATCATCCCGCGCACCTGGAGCAGGTCCAGCTCGAACCGGATCTGGTCTCCCGGCTTCACCGGCCGGCGCCACTTCACGTTGTTGAGCGACGTGAAGTACACCACCTTGCTGCCGGGATCCGGCACGGTGCCCATGAGCAGCATGCCGCCCACCTGCGCCATCGCTTCCACGATCAGCACCCCCGGCATGATCGGGTGCCCCGGGAAATGACCCTGGAAGAAGGGCTCGTTGATCGTGACGTTCTTGATGCCGACGATGCGCTTGTTCTCCTCGATCTCGATCACGCGATCGATGAGGAGGAATGGATAGCGGTGCGGCAGCACCTTCATGATTTCTTCGATACCGAGCACCTGGGTCTCCTGCTTCATCGACGCCTGCAGCGCGCGCACGAACAGCACGGTGCCGCGATGACTTGGTTTGTGCGCGACGATGCGAGCCTTGAGGCGCACACCGGCGAGCGCGAGATCACCTACACAGTCCATCATCTTATGTCGCACGAACTCGTCTGGCGAGCGGAGCGCGTTCTCCACCACCCCTGACTCGTCCAGCACGACCGCGTTCTGCGTCGAGGCGCCCTTGATCAGCCCCTTCGCCCGCAGTGGCTCCACCTCGCGCACGAACCCGAAGGTGCGCGCCCACGCCAGCTCACGAGCGAACCCCTCCGCCGTCACGCGCGACGTGTACCGCTGCTGTCCGATCAGCGCGTGTGGAAAGTCGATCGTCACGTCGAGCGACAGCTCGTCCGCCGGCACCGCCTCGTAGACGGAGTCGCCGTCCACCAGGCGCACCGGCGCCGTGAGTCGCGCCGTTTTCACGCACCCGGGCTGCTCCGCGACCCCTGCATCCTTCAGCGCATCGAAGAACGGACCCGCACTGCCGTCCATTATCGGCGGCTCGGGGCCGTCCATGGAGATGACGAGGTCGTCCAGCTCCAGGGCGTGCACTGCGGCCAGCACGTGCTCCACCGTGTGCACGGCGTTGGGCTCCTCGCCCAGCTGGGTTCGACGTTCGGTCAATACGGCGTGCTCGGCGCGCGCCGGAATGGCGGCGGACCTCGCCAGATCTCGCCGCTGGAACACCACCCCGCTTCCGGATGGGGCAGGCAGGAACTCGAGCGTGCAGGGCACGCCGAGATGAAGCCCGATCCCGCTGACCCGAGCCGGCCGCCCCACGGTGCGCCGCATCAGCGCTCCTTCGTGCGGGACTCGGACCGCTCGCCGAGCAGACGCTCCAGCCCGCGCAGCAGCGACGGGAGCTTGAACAGCGCGGCCTGCGCCCGCAGCGCCTCGCGGTGCGGACGCGCGGGGTAGCCCGACCAGGTCTCGCCAGCCGGAACGTCGCCGAACGCTCCAGCCTGGGCCGCCAATCGCGCCCCGGCGCCGATCGTATGGTGCCCCGCGATGCCCGCTTGGCCAGCGAGGATGGCGCCGTCGCCGACGTGCACGGAACCCGCGATCCCGACCTGGGCCATGATCAGGCAGAGCCGCCCGATCCGCACGTTGTGCGCGATCTGCACGAGGTTGTCGATCTTCGTCCCCGCGCCGATCACGGTGTCGTCGATGCTTCCGCGGTCGACCGTCGTGTTTGCGCCGATCTCCACGTCGGACTCGATCACGCACCGTCCCACGTGGGGGATCTTGTCGTGCCGGCCGGCGCGGAACACGTAACCGAAGCCATCTGATCCCAGCCGGGCGCCGGCGTGAATGCGCACCCGGTCTCCGAGAATCGTCCCCGGATAGAGGGTCACCCCCGGATAGACGTGACACTGCGCTCCGATGGAGGCGCCCGCGCCGACGGCGACGTGTGCGTCGAGGCGCGTCCCCGCTCCCACCTGGGCTCCGTCGCCCAGCACGACGTACGGTCCGATCGCCACGCCCTCGCCCAGGCGCGCTCCACGTCCGAGCACCGCCGTGGGATGCACCCCCGGCGCGTGATCAGGCTCGGGATAGAGCGAGGCGAGCAGGGTCAGCATCGCCTCGTGCGGCTTGTCCACGACGACGCGCGCCGCCGATCGGCCAGGCGTTTCGGCCAGCGCCGGTGTGACCAGTGCGACGCCCGCCGCGCATTCGGCGAAGAGGGGCGCGTACTTGGCGTTGGCCAGAAAGGTCACGTGCTGCGGACCGGCGCGATCGAGCGGCGCGACGGCCGTCACCACGACACTCGGATCACCGCGCAGCGTGCCGTTCACCGCCGCCGCAATGGCCGAAGCGGTGAGGGCCGGAGGGCCCCCACCGCCATTGGACCGCCGGGATGGCGATCGATCCGTCACCGATCAGTCGATCGGAGGCGTCTGCGGACGGGTCACCCCGGACGGCGCGGCCGTCGGAGCCCCGGTCGCCGGCTTGGGCGCGGTGCTCACCGTGCCGCTGCGCAGCTTGGCCAGCACGCGATCCGTGATGTCGAGGTTCTTGTCCATCGCGACGATCGACGATCCCTGATCCGCGTTGAACACGAACGAATAGCCCCCTTCGATGCGGAGGTCTTCGATCGCCTGCTTCACGCGATCGAGGATCGGCTGCACCAGCTCGCCCTGGCGCGTCTGCGCCTTCTGCTCCAGTTCGCGCGTGCGGCGCTGGTACTCCGCCTCCTTGGCCTGGATCGCCTTGCCGCGCGTGTCGCGCGTCGCGGCGCTCAGGGACGCCTGGGACTTCTCGAACTCGGCCACCATCGCATTGAGCGAATCGCTCATGCGCTTGATCTGGTCGCGATAGGCGCCCGTCTCCTTGTCGAACTGCGCTTCGGCTTCGGCGCGCCCAGGCGCCTGGTCGAGCAGGACCGACGAGCGGATGTAGGCGAGCTTCTGCCCGGACTGGGCCGCCGCCGAGCCGGCGGCGAGGATCGTGACTGCGAGCGCGGCGAACGCCGCGCGAAGAAACACGCGCATGAACTACTCCAGGTTAGAAGAGCTGACCGAGCTTGAAATGCAACTGCCACTTGGGTGCCTTGACGCCGTTCTCGACGCGATCGAAACCGTACCCCCAATCGAGGCCCAGCGGTCCGAGCGGCGTGACCACCGCCGCACCCACACCCGCGCCGCGGAAGAGGCGCGTCGGGTTGAAGTCCTGCGGGCGCGCCCAGATGTTGCCGGCGTCGTAGAAGGCGTCGAGATAGAACTGCTGATTGAACCGCAGCCCCAGCTCCACCGTGTTCGTGAAGAAGGCGCTGCCGAACGAGTTGATCGAGGCCGTCGTCTGCGATGTGCTGGACACGTAGCCGGCCGGCGTGATCGAGAACTCGTCGTAGCCGCGGAGCGGCTCGCCGTATTGTACACCGCCCAGCGAGAACTTCTGCGAAACGTAGAAGCCGCCGACGTCGCCGAACACCGCGCCACCGCGCGCCTTCAGGCCGAGCGACAGCACGATCGGTTCGCTGCCCGGCGCGCCACCGCCGAACTGGGCGAGCGACGCATAATGCTTCATCTCCCCCGTATAGCGCGTGTACTTCGCGCCGCCGAAGAAGCCGTTGACCTGCGCCGAGATGTTCTGGTTGCCGCCGTCCGTCGGGAACGGCAGGCCCACGCGAGTGTCGTGGTCGAAGTTCAACCCAAGTGTCGATCGCGAACAGGTGACGACGTCGCAATTGATCGTGCTCGCCAGCGTGTTCGCCGCGCCACCGTAGTTGACGCGCTCCGCCCCGTACGACACGAAGAGCCGCGAGAACCGCGAGCCCATCACCGGGAATCCGAGCTGGAGCTGTCCGCCGACGCGCGTCTGCCGGCCGACGTTGCTGACGTAGTAGCGCGTCTGCGAGTGATACGCCGTGACCGTTCCGGAGATCTGCGACTCCTTGATGAACGGATCGGTGTAGCTGAGGCTGAAATCGTTGATGTACTGCCCGAACTGCCAGTTCAGCGAGCCGCGCTTGCAGAGGCCGAACAGGTTGGGCTGGTCGAAGCCGATGAAGCCGCCGACGCCCGCCCCCTGACCCACCGACGCGCCGAAGTTCACGTTGCCCGTGCGCTTCTCCTTCACGCGGAAGATGACGTCGACGTCGCCGTTGTCGTTGGCGGTCTTGGTATCCGGCGGTGGGAGCGGCGTCTCGAAGAAGCCGAGGTTGCCGATGCTCTGATAGCTCCGGATCAGCGCTTCGCGGCGGAAGACGTCACCCGGCACGACGAAGATCTGGTTGCGGATGCACGACTCCGACGTGATGTCGTTGCCCAGCACCTCGACGCGATTCACGATCGCCGGCTGCCGCTCGTCCACCTCCCACCGGAGATTCACGGTCGGAGTGCCATCGGGCGCCGTGACGCGCTGCACCACGGGCCGCACGTTGGCGTAGATGTACCCTTCGTTCGCGTAGGCCTCGCCGACGCTCCGGGTGGCCTCGTCCCAGCGCGCCTGATCGAAGTACTGATCGTCGTCCGATCCGCGTCCCGCGCGCAGCAGCCCCTTCACCGCGCCGGTGATCGTCGTCGGCCGGTCGCCGAAGGGATAGAAGCGCGCGATGTCCTCGTTGGAGAAGTGGCGACTCCCGGTCACCTCGAAGGTACCGATCCGGTACCGCGGCCCCTCCTTCACCGTGATGTCGACGAGCGCCTTCCCGCGGGCACGATCGACCTTGATCGTGTCCTTGAGCACCTGCGCGTCGATGTAGCCCTTGGACCCGTAGAGCGCCGGGATCTTCTCGCTCACGTCCGCGGCGTACTTGTCGGCGTCGAGCTCACCCTTGCGGGTGAAGAGAAACCCTTCGGGCTTGGTGGTCATCGCCGCGACGACCTGCTTGTCGGACACGCCCTGGTTGCCCTGGATGTCCACACCGGAGATCGCCAGGCGGCGTCCTTCGTCGACCTTGAACATCAGGTCGACCTTGCCGTCCACCAGCGTCGTCTCCGGCTTCACGCGCGCGAGATAGTACCCCTGCGACTGGTAGAGCGAGTCAATGCGCTGGACGGCGCGCGCGACCTGCGCCGGATCGACCGGCCGGCCCACGAGCAGATCCACGCGATCCCGCACCTCATTCCGTGCCAGACGGTCGGTGCCCGTGACGTCGACCGCGTTGAGAAGTGGCCGCTCGCGCAGCGTGAACACGAGCTGTGCGCGCGTTCCGCCGGGTGCGAGCTCGCACACCGCCTGCACGTCCTCGAACTGGCCGAGGGCGTACAGCGAGCGGATGGCGCGATCGATCACGCGATAGTTCATCGGGCCGGGCGCGAGGCCGACCTCCGAGCGCAGCGTCGCATCCTGCGTGCGCGTCGCGCCGCGGAAGACGATGGTATCGGGTGCGGCGCAGCGGCCCGCGGTGGCGGTGTCCTGTGCACGCGCCGTCGCCCCGAGGCAGACCAGGGCGACGGCAACACAAAAAATGCGATTCATCACGGAAATATACACAGAAAAAGGCCGGCTGGGTCCCCAGAGTTGGACCCAGCCGGCCCGTCGCGGGTTTCCCCGCGAACAGGGTTATGCCTTCGAGGCGCTCGACAGAACCTTGAAATCGAGCTTGCTGCCATCCGGCGCCGCATCCACCTCGATCTCGTCGCCCTTCGAGAACTCGCCCAGCAGAATCTTCTCCGAGAGCGGATCCTCGATGAACTTCTGGATGGAGCGCTTCAGCGGACGCGCGCCGTATGCCTCGTCGTAGCCGTTCTTCACCAGGAGCTCCGTCGCCGCGTCGGTGAGCTTGATCGTCAGCTCGTCCTCCGCCAGCCGCTTCCGCACATCCTTGAGCAGGATCGACACGATCTGCGAGATGTGTTCGCGATTGAGCGGGTGGAAGACGATCACGTCGTCGAGCCGGTTCAGGAACTCCGGATTGAAGACGACCTTCAGCTCCTCCTTCACCTTCTCCTGCATCCGCTCGAACGACTGCGTGCTGTCGCCCGTCGTGAAGCCGAGGCCCTTGCCCTTGGTGATGTCCCGGGCGCCGACGTTCGACGTCATGATCACGACGGTGTTCTTGAAGTCGATCTGGCGTCCGTAATTGTCCGTCAGGTGGCCCTCATCCAGCACCTGCAGCAGGATGTTGAACACGTCCGGGTGCGCCTTCTCGATCTCGTCCAGCAGGATGACCGAGTACGGCTTGCGGCGAATCGCCTTGGTGAGCGTCCCCGAATCCTCGTAGCCCACGTAGCCCGGCGGCGCGCCGATGAGCCGCGACACGGAGAACTTCTCCATGTACTCGCTCATGTCCACGCGGATGAGCGCCGACGCGTCGGCGAACAGGAACTTCGCCAGCGACCGCGCGAGCTCGGTCTTGCCGACGCCCGTCGGTCCGCTGAAGATGAACGAGCCGATCGGCCGGTTCGGATCCTTCAATCCCGCGCGACTGCGACGGATCGAGCGGCTGATCGCCTTGATCGCCTCGTCCTGGCCAATGACGTTGCGGTGCAGCTCCTCTTCCATCCGGAGCAGACGGCTGGTCTCCGCCTCCTGGAGCCGCGTCACCGGAATGCCGGTCCAGCGGCTGACGATGAAGGCGATCTCCTCCTCGCCAAGCACCGGACGATGCGACTGCCGGCGCTGCTCCCACTCTTCCTGCTTCTTGCGGATGTCGCCCTGGATCTCCCGCTCCTTGTCGCGGAGCGAGGCGGCCTTCTCGAAGTTCTGGTCGCGGACGGCGGTCTCCTTGTCCGTGTTGACCTTCTCGAGATCGGCCTTCAGCGCCGCCACCTCCGGCGGCGGCGCCTGGGCGGCGAGGCGGGCGCGCGCGCCTGCTTCGTCGATGACGTCGATCGCCTTGTCCGGCAGGAAGCGGTCGGTGATGTACCGCTCCGACTGCTTGGCGGCGAGCAGCAGCGTCGTGTCGGGGATCGTCACCTTGTGATGATCCTCGTACTTCTTGCGCAGCCCCTTCAGGATCTCGACCGTCTCCTCGATCGAAGGCGGATCGACGACGACCGTCTGGAAGCGGCGCTCGAGGGCGCCATCCTTCTCGATGTACTTGCGATACTCGTTCAGCGTGGACGCCCCGACGCACTGCAGCTCGCCGCGCGCGAGCGCCGGCTTGAGCATGTTGCTCGCGTCGATCGCGCCTTCGGCTGCGCCGGCGCCGACGAGCGTATGCAGCTCGTCGATGAAGAGGATGATGTTCTTGTTCTGGGCGATCTCGTTCATCACCGCCTTGAGCCGCTCCTCGAACTGGCCGCGATACTTCGTGCCGGCGATGACGGCCGCCATGTCCAGCGAGAGGACGCGATTGTCGCGGAGCGACTCCGGGCACTCGCCGTTGGCGATGAGCTGCGCGAGCCCCTCGACGATGGCGGTCTTGCCGACGCCCGGCTCACCAATGAGCACCGGATTGTTCTTCTTCCGGCGCGTCAGCACCTCCATCACCCGCTCGATCTCCTTGGCGCGGCCGATCGTGGGATCGAGCTGCCCCTCGGCGGCGAGCTGCGTGAGATCGCGGCAGAAGTGGTCGAGCGCCGGCGTCTTGGACTTCTTCTCGCCCTTGGGAGCGGCCGGCGTCGGCTGTGCACCGGCGGGCGCCTGCGCGCCGCCCTGCTGCTGCGGCATCTCCGTGCCCAGGATGCGCAGCGTCTCGGCGCGCGCGGCCTCGAGGTTCACGCCGGCGTCGGTGAGCACCTGCGCCGCGATCCCCTTCTCTTCGCGCAGGAGGCCGAGCAGCAGGTGCTCGGTTCCGACGTAGGAATGGCTGAGCTCGCGGGCTTCGCTCATCGCGAGCTCGAGCACCTTCTTGGCGCGCGACGTATAGGGGAGATCGGGCCCGGTGGTCTGCGCGGCTTTGCCCTTCTTGACCGTCTCCTCGATCTTCTGCTGGATCTCGTCCAGCTCCACGGAGAGGTTCTGGAGCACGGTGGCGGCGACCCCCTCACCCTCGCGGATGAGTCCGAGCAGGATGTGCTCCGTGCCCACGTACTCGTGGTGGAGACGTGCGGCTTCCTCGCGCGCCATGGCGAGAACCTTTCGCACCCGCTCGGTAAAGTTGTAGCCGTTCATACAGTCCCTCAGGACCCAGTGTGGACGTGCTGCTAGCCGACCGCGCCTGCTTCGTCCTCCAGCGCACGCCGCACATAGCGTGCGCGCGCCAGGTTCGTCTCGCTCTCGGTCAGCGATCGCCCTTCCGCGGCCGACAGATGCGCGGCCTGCGAAAAGATCAGGAGCTTGTTGAGGGTATATACACTGAGGCCGCGGATCAGTTTCAGTCCGACAGCCAGACGCACGCCGCTCAAGTAGTTCATCGCCTCGTCGAACGTCAGGCTTCGCGCGTAACGCAGCGTGCCATACGCTCGCCAGAGCTTGTCTTCGATAATATAGCCGGCGTCGCGCAGCAGAACACGCCGCGCCTCTTCCTCTCGCTCGATCACGTGTCCCACCACGCGAATGAGCAGATCCAGCAATTCCTCTTCCGACCGGCCGAGCGTCGTCTGGTTCGAGATCTGGAAGAAGTTCCCCACCACTTCAGACCCTTCGCCGTACAGACCGCGATAGGTCAGTCCCATCTGCTGCAGGCCGGCCAGCACCCGCCCAATCTCCTTCGTCAGCACCAACCCCGGCAGATGGATGAGTACCGAAGCACGCATCCCGGTTCCCACGTTCGTCGGACATGCCGTGAGGAAGCCGAACTCCGGGTGGTACGAGAAAGGGACCCGCGAACCGATCTCACGGTCAACCCGGTCGAGCGCAGCGAACGCGGCGCGCAGCTCGAAGCCGGATTGCAGTGACTGCATCCGCAGGTGATCCTCCTCGTTGATCATGACGCTCAAGCCGTCCGCGAGATACACGGCCGCCCCCGAGCGCAGCGGATGCTGGGCTTCCAGCCCCGCCAGCTCCTTGCTCACCAGGTGACGCTCGAACAGCATCGCCCGGTCGCCCGGTCCCAGCTCGTCCACCCGAACGACGAAGTGCTGCGGCATGTCGGGGAGCTGCTGCAAAGCGTCGCGCACCTGCGACAGTACGCGGAGCCGCTCCCCGTCCCGCGCGCGGCCGGTGAAGGCGAAGCCGTCCACATTGCGCGCCAGGCGAACCCGCGTGGACAGCACCACGTCCGAATGCGAGCCGGAGGCATCCAGCCAGCGCACGCCGCCGTCGGGCAGCAGAGAGAGATCGAGCGTCATTCGAGCACCCTGATACGGTCGCGGAGCTGCGCCGCGACCTCGAACTGTTCCTGTTCGATCGCCCGGCGGAGCTTCTCGCGCAGCTCGCCGAGCACGGACGCCTTCTCGAGCACCTCGTCGCGGGGAGCGCGATACGCGCGACCAATGTGCCGGGGACTGCCATGCACCCGGCGCAGCAGCTCGCGCAGGCTCGGCTCGAACGTCGAATAGCAGCGGGCGCAGCCCATCCGTCCCGTCGCGCGAAAGTCCTTCATCGTCAGCCCGCAGAACGCGCACTTGCCGGCGTCGGCGCTCGCGGGCCCGGACTGCTGCTGCACCGCCTGGAGGAACTCGCCCAGGGGATGCTTGGGCGTCGCCACGGTCGTCTCGACCCCGCGCTCAGCCGCACACTGTTCGCACAGGTGCAGCTGCCGCACGGCGTTGTTCTCGATCGTCGTGAGATTCACGACCGCGTCGCGCTCGTGGCAGTTGTCGCAGACCATCAGGCGACGACCTCCGGCAGGTCGATCTGGGTGAGCTTGCCGTCCTCGAGCTGGAGCACGCGATCGGCGCGCGCGGCGAAGGAGCGGTTGTGCGTCACCACCACCATCGCGATCTCCATCTCGTGCGCCAGCTCGGCGAACAGGTCGTGCAGCCGCTCGCTGTTGTGGTGATCGAGGTTCCCCGAGGGCTCGTCGGCCAGCAGCACCTGCGGATCGGCGGCGAGCGCCCTCGCGACGGCCGTGCGCTGCTGCTCACCGCCGGATAGCGCACTCGGCCGGTGATGCACGCGACCCGACAGCCCGACGCGATCGAGGAGGGCGAGCGCCCGAGCGCGCGCCTCGCCCTCCTCCATCCCGCCGATGCGCAGCGGCATCATCACGTTCTCCAGCGCCGTGAATTCCCGCAACAGGTGATGAAACTGGAAGACGAACCCGACTGTACGATTCCGCAAGGTGGAGACCGTATCGTCGTCCATCCCCTCGAGGTCTCTCCCGCCGATCAGCACCCGCCCAGCGGTAGGCCGATCGAGCGCGCCGAGCAGGTGCAGCAGCGTGCTCTTCCCCGCACCGCTGGCTCCCACGATGGCCACCATCTCGCCCCGCTCGACGTCGAGGTCGACACCGTCGAACACGGTGATCTCCCCGCCGTCGCCCCCGACGTAGGTCTTGGTGAGCCCCTGAACGGAGAGCACGCTCATTCGCGCATCGCCTCCACCGGCAGAAGCCGCGAGGCCTGCACGGCAGGATAGATCGTCGCCAGCGCCGCGATCAGCAGGCTGGCCACCGCCGTGACGATGATGTCCAGCGGCTGCCGCGCGACGGGAAGATGGTCGATGAAGTACACCTGCGGATCCAGCGGAATCAGCTTGAAGTGATCGAGCGCGACGGCGGCACCGACGCCGAGCAGGAGCCCCAGGACGGTGCCGACCATCCCGATGAGGAAGCCCTGCGCCAGGAAGATGCGCCGGATCGACGCGGCGGGCATCCCCATCGCCCGCAGGATGCCGATCTCCTTCGTCTTGTCCGTCACGACCATCGTCAGCGTGCCGACGATGTTGAACGCCGCCACCACGATGATCAGCGTCAGGATGAAGGTCATCCCGAGCTTCTCCAGTTTCAACGCCTGGAACAGCGAGTTGTTCTGCGACTGCCAGTCTTCGGTGCGATAGGGGTATCCGAGCGATCGAGCCAGACGCGTCGCAACATCGGCGGCGGTCCAGCGGCTCGTCGTCCGCAGCTCCAGTCCGGTGACGTCGTCCCTCAACCCCGCCAGCTCCTGGGCAACCGGCAGCGCCACGAAGACATATCCGTTGTCGTACTCGTACATTCCCGTGTCGAATACGCCCGTCACCTCGAGATGCACCTCGCGCGGGATGGGAGTACCCGTCACGGGGCTCACCTCGCTGCCCACCGTGGTGAGCGTGATGGAATCGATCCCGGGATAGACGCCCAGTCGGTTCGCCAGCCGCGCGCCCAGTACGGCCCCGCGCCGCTGTCCATCGGTGGTGGCAAATCGAAAGTCGCCGCCCGTGGCGTGCGACCGGATGCTCGTCACGGGCGGCCCACCCGTTCCCTCCGGAAGGATCCCCATCACGTACGCGCCGTCGCTGTACTTGTGTCCCGCTCCGACGAGCGCCTTGGTGAGGACGAACGGCGCCGCGGCCACGACGCCGGGCTCCTTGCGCACGCGCTCCAGCACGGGCTGCCAGTCCTTGAGAACCATGTCCGAGCCGTAGTTCAGCACGCGCACGTCCGGACTACCGATCAGGATCTTCTCGCGGAGGTCGTTCTGCAG
>DASSIC010000333.1:0-5684 GCA_035692325.1 Gemmatimonadaceae bacterium
GCCGCGCGCCCGGCGAGCAGGTTGCGCACGAGCGCTTCGCCGCCCGGAATCAGCTCGTCGGCCAGCAAGTACCACGGCCCTGCCTCGATGCGGCCGTCGCGCAGCAGCGTCGAGAGCTCGGCGGCGCGCTCCGGGCGTACGGACAAATAGTCGTCGAGCAATACCGCCTGTCCGTCGAGCAGGAAGCTCTCTCCAGACGCGGGCGGATCGTCGATCAGCTCGTCGACCAGCGCGACGAGGCGCTGACGGAAGAGCTCAGCCGAGTGGTACCACTCACGGTCCCAGTGCGTGTGGGACACGACGAAGAGATCGCGCAGCGCCATGGTGCCGACAACCAACGCGCTCGTCGTGCCGCCGTCAACGCCAGCCGGAACGACGAAGGGCGGCTCGCTTGGGGAGCCGCCCTTCGTCAAATGCCTCACCGTCGACTCAGACGACCTTCCGTCCGGTGAGCAGGCGATAGACGATCACGATGAGTGCGATCACCAGCAGGATGTGAATCAGCCCGCCGCCCACCGGGAACACGAAGGCGCCGAGCAGCCACAGGATCAGCAGGATGATGGCGATGGTGAAGAGCATGAGGTCGTTCCTCGATTAGATGTGGGGTGCCACAAAAACGGACCCGTGCATGGCAACGTTCATACCGAGCCGGGCGTTACCGGCGGCACCACCGTGGTCGACGATCCGTTCGCCACTTCCACGCGGCGTGCCGGCCCCGCAACCGCGTGCGTCTGACGCGCGAGCAGGATGCGTGCGGCACGTACGTCGTGCCCGACGTCGATCAACAGGATCGCGAGGTCGCCGACGCCCCACAGCAGACCCGCGAGCACGATGAGCCGGCTCGCTTCGCCGAGCAGCGTGGGAATGGCCGCCGAGCCCTGGGCGACGACGCCCGTCACGATCTCCGCGACGAGCAGCAAGCCGAGGATCACCCCCATCAGCTTGAACAGCTTCGACAGATAGCGCAGGCCGACGTACGGCTCGAGATCGCTCTGCCGGATGTCCGGAATCTCGACCGGCTCGCCATCGGGCTTCAGCGCGTCGCCGAGGCGGTCGATGGGGCCCTTCACTGGTGCAACGGTCTTGTCTCGTTCCCGCCGATGTTCGCTCATTATCCTCCTCCTGGTCCACCGACCCAGCGGGCGCGATAGCCTCGCGAGTCGATGTGTATGAAAGGACCGTGCCCAGCCGCAGCAGGATATACGCCTGCGCCTCCAACCAGCTCCGGATGCGCCGCTTCCACCCTGTCCACCGCCTGCTGCACGACCCGGCTGTCAGCAATCGTGCTCCTGCCGTCGTGATCGAGATCGTCCATCACGCCGTCCCCATTGCTGTCGATGAAGATGTCCGCCGCGTCACCGTACATGTGCCGGCTCAGACCGGCGCGCCCGCCGGTGTTGCCTCCTCCCTTGTTGTACTGCGGGGATCGAAAGCCGCTCATCACCTTCACGCCCGAGACGTTCACGCCGTGGCTCGCGAGGTCGGCCAGCACCAGCTCGAGCTTGTCGACGTTCCGCAGCTCCAGCACGAGATACTTCGGCCACACGTTCGGCTGGTCGTGCGTGAGGAAGTCGCGGAGCTTGAAGTGCTCCGACACCCGGGTGTCGGCGTTCTGCTGCGTGACCTCGATGAACCCCGACGGCGGGAGATAGCGCGTCGCCGGCGCGGCCTTCGGCGCCGAGACGCGTCCCCCCGTTTCGCCCGGCCAGTTGCCGAGGTAGTAGAGGCCCACCCGACCGTTCTGCTTCTCGGTGCGCGGATGGATGCTGATCAGGCTGAAGTCGGTGATCGGCTTGATCGCGTTGCCGACGGCGACCGCGAGCTTCCAGATGCCTGCTTTCGGCGCCGCCGCCGCGCCGCTGGCGCCGGGGGTTTCCACGGCGAGGTGCGCGCCGTCGGCGAGTGAGTCAGCGCCGACCGGCGTGCCGGGCGCGCTGATGCGCGCCCGCAGCTTGCCGCTCGCGCCGCGCAGTTCTCCGGTGAGCGCATTCAGCGTCGCATCGGTGAGGTACGCCGTCGTCGGACCGTCGGCCGTCGTGATCGCCGCCGTGATCGATGCCGGTGTCGCCGTACCGTCGTCGAGCCGTCCCATCCCCGCCATGACGATCGTCCATGTCCAGCCGATCGCCAGCAGGAGGATGAGTGCATAGCCACCGAGCTCGAGCCAGCGCTCCGTGCGCGGTGTGACGCCCGCGCGATGCCATCGGCTCGTCGGCGGGACGGGCAGATGCAGCGCACGTTCGGCCGCGAGCAACATTTCGTCGAGCAGCCCGGTTGACCCGTGGTGAGCGTCTGTCGAACTTCCCTCGCTCTCCTCGCCTCTCACCCGACGCTCCGCATGCAATCCCTTGTCGATCTCTTCCATCAGCTCAGGGACGTCCAGAATCTCGTCCAGGCGGGTGGATACGTCGGGCTCACCGCGATCATCTTCGCGGAGACGGGGCTGCTCATCGGCTTCTTTCTCCCCGGCGACTCGCTGCTGGTGACCGCGGGACTGCTCGCGTCGCGGCCGCAGTTCGGGCTCAGCGTCTGGCTGCTCGGCCTGCTGCTCACGGTGGCGGCCATCGTCGGCAATTCCGTTGGGTATGCGATCGGTTATTACTCCGGTCCGCGGTTATTCAAGCGCGACGATTCGCTGCTGTTCAAGAAGAAACACCTGTTCCGCGCCCAGGCGTTCTACGAGCATCATGGCGGCTCGACGCTGGTCATTGCGCGTTTCATGCCTATCGTGCGCACGTTCGTCCCGGTCGTGGCCGGCATGGCGAGGATGAATCTGCGCGTGTACACGGCCTACAACGTGCTGGGGGCGGTGCTCTGGATCTGGTCGATGCTGTTCATCGGCTACTTCCTCGGCCGCTACATCCCCGGCATCGACCGCCACATCGAGAAGGTGATCGTCGCGGTGATCTTCGTGTCGCTGCTGCCGGGGATCATCTCCTGGTGGCGCGAACGGAATCGGCCGCCCGCCGATTCGTCGGCACGACCCAGCACCGACGTCTGACCCAGAACGGAGAGACCAGGATGCCGCACACGCTTCCCCCGCTGCCCTATCCCACGAATGCGCTCGAACCGCACATCGACGCGCAGACGATGGAGATCCATCATGGCAAGCACCACGCTGCCTATGTCAACAACCTGAACGCCGCGCTGGAGAAGGCGCCCGAGCTGGCGAACAAGTCGCTCGACGAGCTGCTGAAGAATCTCAACGCCGTGCCCG
This sequence comes from Gemmatimonadaceae bacterium, assembly GCA_035692325.1. Taxonomy (GTDB): domain Bacteria; phylum Gemmatimonadota; class Gemmatimonadetes; order Gemmatimonadales; family Gemmatimonadaceae; genus AG11. The sequence goes on from DASSIC010000333.1 coordinate 3,218, forward strand.
AAGCGGTGCGGACCGCGGTGCGCAACAACGGCGGCGGCCACTGGAACCACACGCTGTTCTGGCAATCCATGACGCCCAATGGCGGCGGCGCGCCCAGCGGCAAGCTGGCGGAGGCGATCAACGCCGCGTTCGGCGACTTCGAGAAGTTCAAGGAGCAGTTCAATGCCGCGGGCGTGGCGCGGTTCGGCTCGGGCTGGGTGTGGCTGGTGAAGGAGGGAGGCAAGCTCGCCATCACGAGCACGCCGAACCAGGACAACCCGATCATGGACGGCAAGGCCGCCCCGCTTCTCGGCAACGACGTGTGGGAGCACGCCTACTACCTGAAGTACCAGAATCGCCGGCCGGACTACCTCAAGGCGTGGTGGAACGTGGTGAACTGGGCCGAGGTGGGAAAGAGATTCGGGTGAGGCGCCCTCGGCGCGTGAATGGTGAACGGTGAACGGTGAACGGTGAACCGTGATCCGTGATCCGTAAGATCAAAGGCACACCGGACCTAGTCTGGTGTGCCTTTGTCGTTACGGTTCACCGTCCACGGTTCACGGTTCACGGCTCCTAGGGAACGGGCGTCGGCTTCGGTTCGATCTTCACCACCCAGAGGCCCGAGTTGAAGTCGTTCACGTACGCGAGCCCGTCCTTCGGGTTCACCACGACGCCCCAGGTCATCGGTGCGTTGGGGATCTTGCCGCTGGCGTCGGCGGGCATGAACTCGCCGATCTCGCGCCCCTGCGCCTTGAGATCGCCGCGCACCTCGCCACTCAGGTCGAACGCGCGGAAGCCGGCGTTGTAGGCGCCCACATAGAGCGTGTCGCCGAGCATCCAGACGTTGTGCACGCCGCCGTACTCGGGCTCGTACCAGGCGACCGGCTTCGGATGCTCGATGTCCCTCACGTCGAGCACCTGCAGCCGGCCGTGTGCGCGCGACTGGCCGCCGGAGAAGAGCTTCTGCGCGGCGTCGTTGCCGAACACCTCGTCGGCGACGACGAGGTAGTCCTTGTGGCGCCATGCCGTGTGCGTGCCGCGAATGAAGCCCTTGCCGCCCTCCTTCTCGACGTCGCGATAGAGCTTGTCGAGATCGTACTTGTACTGCGATACGAACTTCGGGCTCGCGGGCGTGCCACCCTTGATCCCGTTGCCGACGTCGAGGATGACGACGCCGTCGTTCCACCACGAGCCGTACAGCAGCCCGTTCTGGACGTCGATGTCATGGAGCATGCGCCCGGCGTCGGCGCGCGGCGTCTTCCACGTCGCGACCTGCTTCGGGTGCGCCGGATCGTTGATGTCGATCACGTGCACGGCGCCGGTGCCGTCGTTCGTGAGGTAGATGTGCGTGCCGTACTTCGGCTGGGTGTGGATGAACGCGGAGTGCACGCCCGAGGTCACGCCGTCGGTGAACTCGCTGATCGCCTTCGGGTGCAGCGGGTCGCGCGTGTCGGCGATCACGATGCCGTTCTTGCGGTCGGCCGCGCCCTCGCGCGTGATGACCATGTAGTTGCCGTCCGGCGTCGTCATCATGTCGTTGATCGATCGCGCGTTGACCTGGATCGAGTCGACGATGACCGGCGCGTTCGGGTTCGAGATGTCGATCGCGTACACGCGGTCGCCGCCCATGATCGTGCCGAGGTACGCGACCTTGCCGTTCGGGTGCAGCCACACCTCCGACGTCGCGAAGGCGTTGCGCAGCACCTTGCCGACGACGCGGGTGGGGCGGCGCACGTCGCGGTCGGCGGCGGTGACGCTCGCGTCGGCACTGTGGCCGCCGAAGCTCGCCGTCACCTGATAGGTGCCCGGTTCGTAGGCGACGAATGCGCCGTCCGGGTCGATCATCCCGTTGCCCGGGGTGAACAGCCAGCTGGGCGTGAGCCCGGCAATCTCGCGGCCGGCCGCGTCTCGCACGACGGCGCGGAAGTGGACGACGTCGCCCGTGCGCACCGACGCCGTGGCCGGTTGCACGTCCACGCTCGCGATGCGCGCGTCCACGACCTCGATCGGCAGCGCGGATGAGGCAGCGCCGGCGCGGGCGGTCACGGTCGCCTTCCCCGGCGCGACCGCCTGCACGACGCCATTCGCCGACACGCGCACGACGGCCGGCGCGGAGCTCGACCATTGCACGCGGTCGTCGCGTCGATCGCCGGCGGCGGATAACACCTGGGCGTCGAGCATCACGCGCTGACCCGCCAGCAGCCGTCCCGGTCGCGACGACAGCGTGACGCGCGATGCCGGCGCCGGCACCATCGCCACCTCGAACCGCTGCACCACCGGCTTCGCGCCCGACATCAGTGCGACGGCGGCGACCGGAAGCGTCCCCACGGCTCCGGAGCGAACGAGTCCCGTCGAGTCCACCGAGCCCTCGAACATGCCGCCGGCCGAATGGAAGGTCACGCGAGCCCCTGGGATGACGCGCCCATCGGCGTCGACGAGCTGGCCACGCAACTGGAGCGAGTCGCCCGCGACCACGGAGCGAACGGCC
>DASSIC010000334.1:0-2675 GCA_035692325.1 Gemmatimonadaceae bacterium
TCGTCCACGATCACCGCACGCAATGCACTGAACATCGTGCGCCCGCGCACACTCGTGAGCAGGATGTGCAGCGATTCGGGCGTGGTGATCAGGATGTGCGGCGTCTTGCGCAGCATCTTCGCGCGCGCGCTCGACGGGGTGTCGCCGGTGCGCACGGCGACGCGAATCTCGGGGAACTTCTCCCCAGCCGTCTCGAACCGCTCCTTGAGCTGGCCGAGCGGCATCTCGAGGTTGCGCTGGACGTCGTTGTTGAGCGCCTTGAGCGGCGAGATGTAGAGCAGGTGCACCGCATTCGCGAGCGGCGCCTCGAGCCCCTCGGTGATCAGCGCATTCAGCTCCCACAGGAAGGCCGCGAGCGTCTTTCCTGTTCCCGTCGGGGCGAGGATGAGCGTGTCCTCACCCCGTGCGATCGCCGGCCACCCCGCGCGCTGCGGCGCCGATGGTTCGCCGAGGGTCTCGGTGAACCAGCGTCGTACGATGGGATGGAAGTCGGCGAGGGGATCGGTGATTGACATCGTCGACGGAAGGTGCGAGAAATGTGCACGGGTGGCCATCCGAGCCGACCGGACTGTGAGGCGCGATATGCTTGCTCATCCGCCCTCGAGATTCACTGCCTCGTGCGTTGTCGCTGGAAATCTGGTCCGGCGTCTCGCCTGCGCTGTCTGCATCATGCTGGTGGCGTGCAGCGAGCTCACGAACCCCCTCCACGATCTGGCCGTCCCCACCCCGGGGGATACGCTTTTCGCCGCGGTCGTCAGTGGCGGTGCTCATTCCTGCGCGCTCACGCGGGGCGGTCGAGCGTATTGTTGGGGAGCCGCCCGGCAGGGACAGCTGGGAATCGGGCACGTGCTCACGGAGTGTCCCGGTGAGCTGCCGTCCGGCTACAGCGGCTGCGCCAACGTGCCGATGCCGGTGGCGGGCGGTCTGCGCTTCACACGCCTTTCCGCACTCGAGGCGACAACGTGCGGACTCACTCCATCGGGACGCCTCTATTGTTGGGGTCGAATTCTAGGCGACACCAGCCCGGCTCCAACTCCAATTGGCGGCTCACTGCGCTTCGCGGAGTTGAGCGCCGGTAGCACCATCTGCGCGATCGGAGTGGATCGAAATACCTATTGTTGGGGCTCCAACAGCTGGGGGGCGCTCGGGATTCCGCGTGAAAGTTCTGAACCCGCGCTCGACGAGGCGAAGCCCGTCGTGGGGGGTCACAGATTCACGACCATTCACTGGGCAGGTCCCTCCATGTGCGGGGCGACGGCAGAAGGTAGCATGTACTGCTGGGGAGGTGCCGCCGATACGGTGCGTTTCGAGCGCGGTGACGCGACGATGATGGAATGCTTGGGAGGGAGGTATCCCACTCCATGCACCTACGTACCGCTACGGTGGCGCGGCACGGAACGCGTATCACGTCCAGCGACGTCGGCTGACCCGTGCCTTGTAACCGTCGAGGGTGCCGCGACGTGCTGGGGCCAGGTGTTTCGGGACTGGGAAACCAATGGCACGGATGGATCGAGGCCGTGGAACGTCTTGGAAGCTGAGCCTCGCGGCGTCTCCTTGGCGCTGCCCACTCCAGTGCGCGACATCTTCGGCTCGCCGGGCTCCTCTGGCGCATGTGCACATGCGGTAGACGGCCGTGTTATGTGCTGGGGATCGAGCATCATGGGGGAGTTCGGCACGGGCAACGTACGGGAGAGCTATCCGCGGCCCACGATCGTGGCTGGCGGACGAGCGTTCGACCAGGTGTCTGCGGGCTGGTCCTTCACCTGCGGCCTGACGTCCAGTGGCGAGATCTGGTGCTGGGGAGGCGGAGGCGGCGGGGTGCTGGGGACGGGCACCGTCATTCCGCCCGACGCTGGCGGCTTTTTTCGTCCCAGCCCTACCCCGACACGCGTGGCCAGCATCGCCTCGCGCTAAGCCGCGTGGCCGGCGTCGCGAGTAGATCGCAGCCACAAGACGATGACGGCGGCGCGGGCTGGCGGCCCACCGCTCGGCTCCTCAGATTTCCCGCGCCGGCCCCGCCATCATCGGGCCTAACGCCAGCGCGTCCGACGTCGGAGCGCGAGTGAACGTTCTACACGCTCGACGACTCCTCCTTGATGAGTGGACGCGACGAAGTCCCGTGGCTGACCGTACGCGCCGACGAGATCGAGCGCCTGGAACGCCTCGCATCGGTGGTGGACAAGGTGTCGGACGACCCCTTCGGCCTGGCCACCGCGCTGCGGAAGACGACGACCTACCAGCGCACGATCTCCGACTTCGCCCTCCCGCGCGACGCCTTCGCCGCCCGCCGCGGAGATTGAGTGTTCGGAAGCCACTGAATGCACGGAAACGGCGGAAGATGCTGAAAGAGCGGATCACCCCATTGTTGATCCGCTCTTTCCGTTCTTTCCGCCCTTTCCGTGTATTCTTTGAAGCTCTCGCTCTATGACAGCGGCGCCGAGCTCTCCGATGCCGGCAGAGCAGCTGGCGCATCCGGGCGACGCGTCCCCGCCGCCGCCGCATCCTCCTCGCGCCGCGACGGCAGCGCGAAAGCGAACACCGTCCAGCCATCCTCGGGAAACTCCGCCCAGGCGCGGCCGCCGAGCGAGTTGATCGTCTCCTGCACGATGTTGAGGCCGAGCCCTGTCCCTTCGGCGGTCACCGTCTCGCCGTGCGCGCGGAAGAACTGCTCGAAC
>DASSIC010000335.1:0-8584 GCA_035692325.1 Gemmatimonadaceae bacterium
TGGGGAACGTCATCAACATCTACCGTGAGACCGAAGCGTCGCTCGCCAACTTCGACGCGATCTTCGAGATCCCGATCGACCCGAAGCCCGAGCATCCGGTGGCGGTGGACGATCTGCGCACCCTCGCGTTCGACGACGTGAGCTTCACGCACGCGACGGCGACCGCGCCCGCGCTGGCGGATGTCTCCTTCCAGGTGCGTCGCGGCGAGACGGTCGCGTTCGTCGGGCCGTCCGGCGCTGGGAAGACGACGCTCGTGAAGCTGCTCGTCGGCCTCTATCGGCCTGGGGCTGGCGAGATCCTCTACAACGGCGTGCCGAGCGACAAGGTGGATCTCGACCGGTTCCGCGAGCGCATCGGATTCGTGACGCAGGATGCGCAGCTCTTCAGCGGGACGATCCGCGAGAACCTGCTGTTCGTGCGTCCGGAGGCCACCGACGCGCAGTGCCTCGACGTGCTGCGCCGCGCCGCGGCGACCTCGCTGCTCAAGCGTGCGGACGCCGGGCTCGACACGGTGATCGGCGAGGGCGGCATGAAGATCTCGGGCGGCGAGAAGCAGCGGCTGTCGATCGCCCGCGCGCTGCTGCGGGACCCGCACCTGCTCGTGTTCGACGAGGCCACCAGCTCGCTGGACTCGCTCACCGAGGAGGAGATCACCCGCACGATGCGCGATGTGGCCGAAGCGGCCGACGTGATCACGGTGCTGATCGCGCACCGGCTGAGCACCGTGCTGCACGCGGATCGCATCTACGTGCTGGAGCGCGGCCGGATCGTGGAACAGGGAGGTCACGACGAGCTGCTCGCGCGCACGGGGCTGTACTACGCCATGTGGCGTCAGCAGGTCGGGGAGCGTCGCGCAGAAACGCCGATCTCGGTGCCGAAGTTGGCCGCAGTGTAGGCTTGCGAGGTGATCCACGTCACCCCGTTGCGCTTCGCAAGTTAGTTGCGCAACTCGCTATGCCGAAAACACTTAGCTCCCGTGCCAAACCCGTAACCGACGCATTGTTCATGGTTTGGCGAATGGATGGGACCGGCACGGGCCTCGCAGGTGTAGCACAGCGATGAGCCCGCCTCCCCCCATCTACGACCGAGGGACCATCCCCCTGTCTCGCGTCTTCACGCCGCGGGCGGTGGCCCGCGTCGCGAGCGTGCCGAGTGAGGCTGGCAGGGATGCCGCCGCCTCCGCCGTGCTCGCGGCGCAGGCGCGCTCACGGATCGGCGTGGCGCTCAGCGTGACGGTCGTGCAGCTCGCCATCGTCTACTGGTTCGGCGGCCATGCCACGCCGGCCACGCTGCTCGGCATCACCCTGCTGTACGCGTCGTTCACGGGACTGCTCGCCATCGTCGTCGGCGGCATCGGACGCGTCGCGCCGGCGGCGGTCACCTTCGCCCTCACCGGCGATCTCGCGTTCATCTTCGCGATGACGGTGGCCGGCACGACGCCCATGCACTACGAGCGCTCGCTGTTCGGCGCGATGATCGTGATCCACCACGCCAACTTCTACTTCGGCCGTCGCCAGGCGTGGCGCATGCTCGTGCTCTCCGTGATCGGCTATCTCGTGCTCATCGCGGTCACGGCGCGACAGAGCATCGCGATCGATCGCGCGGAGGAGCTGTGGACGCTGGCCATCGGCGCCGCGGGCACGGCACTCGTGATCTCGAATGCGGGCGACGTCCGCCGCCGGCTGCGCACCATCGTCGCGCTGTTCGAGCGCGCGGAAGAAGGTGATTTCTCGGGTGAGTACGACGAGGCGGCCGACCTGCGCCCCGACGCCATCACCCGCGTGGGCCGCGCGTACAATCGCGTGCGAATCCACCTCGCGAGCATGGTGCTCACCGATCCCCTCACCGGGTGTCTCAACCGACGTGGATTCGATCAGGCGCTGGCTCGCGAGATCGCTCGCGCGTCGCGCTCCGGGAGCACGCTCGCGCTGCTCGCCCTCGACCTCGACCACTTCAAGCTCGTCAACGACACGCACGGGCATCTCGTGGGTGACGAGGTGCTCCGCGCCGCCGGCGCCCTGCTGCACCAGGCCTGCCGCAGCGGCGACGTCGTGGCAAGAACCGGCGGCGAGGAGTTCGCGGTGCTGCTGCCGGATACCGACGCCGCCGGCGCCTTCCAGTTCGCGTCGCGGCTCTGCGATCTGGTGCGAGGACATCCATTCCCGCCACCGGCCGCCGGCGCCGATCCGATCCGGCTCACGACGAGCGTCGGCATCGCCGCCGGCGCCCCGGAAGCACGGGGCGACTTCGCCGCGATGTTCTCGGCGCGCGCCGACGTGGCGCTCTACGTCGCCAAGCGGTCGGGGCGCGACCGGGTGCGAGCGTGGAGCGCGCACCTCGGTGGGATCGAGGAGGAGTAGGGCCTCGACGCCCTAGGAGCGCAGCAGCGAATCCAGAGCCGCATCGCATGCCGCCAGGCACCGCTCCAAGCCCTCGAGCGTGTGGTCGCCCATGTGGCCGATGCGCACCGTGGACTCCTTGTTCTTCCCGTAGCCGCTGCCAATCGTGAAGCCGCGCTCCTTCACCGACTTGAGCAGCGTCGACGACGGCAGCGACTCGGGGAGCGTGATGCTCGTGACCGTAGGCGAGCGGTGCCCTTCGCGCGCCAGCACGCGAAACGCGTCGCCGTGGCGCGCGCGCAGCCCATCCACCCACTCGTAGGTTCGCGCCGCCATCGCCGCATGCCGCGCCCAGCGCGCGGGCATCCCTTCGCTCACGATCGCCGCGAGCTGTACGTCCGCGGCGTAGAACAGCGGGATCGCCGGAGTATTCGGTGTCTGCCCCTTGAGCGCATAGGCGTCGAACTCGACGAGGTCGAAGTACAGCCCGCGCCCCGGCGTGGCCCGCGCCGCGGCGATGAACGACTCCGACGCTGCGGCGAAGGCGAGGCCAGGCGGCAGTGCGAGCGCCTTCTGCGACCCGGTGAGGGCGTAGTCGAGCTCCCAGTCGTCGAACCGCAGCTCGGCGCCGCCGATGCCGGTCACCGAATCGACGAGGCACACCGCGCCCTGCGCCCGCGCTAGCTGCGTCGCGGCGCGCACGTCCTGCCGCGCGCCGGTGGACGTCTCCGAGTGCACGATGGTCACCGCCGCGTAGCGCGTGCGCTTCAGCCGTTCGGCGAGCTGGTCGAGATCCACCGTCTGCCCCCACGGCACCTCGAGGACGTCGGTCTCTCGCGCACAGCCCTGCGCAATGGCGGCGAACCGCGCCGAGAACGCCCCGTTCACCACGGAGAGGACGCGCCCCGGTGGCGCGCAGCGGACGCCGGCCTCCATGAGGCCCGTCGCCGACGAGCTGCTCACGTACACCGGACGTGTCGTGCCGAAGATCGTGCGCAATGCACCCTGCAGTCGCATAAACATCGACTCGAACGCCGCGCCGCGATGCGGGATCATTGGCTGCGTCATGGCGGCCAGCACCGACTCGCGCACTTCGGTGGGGCCGGGAAAGAAGAAGGTACCAGCCTTCAGCAGAGGGGCAGTCATGCGAGCACGATGGCGGAAAGCTGATCGAAGGATTCGACGACGAGATCGGCGTCGTTCACGACGGCGGCGCGTTTCACGAAGCCGGTGAAGGCGGCGAAGGCATCGACTACGGGCCGGATGGCAAGGTCTGTCGCGCCGTCACCCACGGCAAGCACCCTCGGCGGCAGCGCGAGCGACTCCACCACGGTCCGCTTGCCGACCGCCGTCGCGAGCGGCGACGCGGTGTCGAAACCGGTGTAGGCGCCGTCGTCGTCGAACTGGAGGGACACCGCGTGCACGTCCTCGTCGGAGAGGCCGAGCTTGCGCGCCACGGGAAGGATCGCTTCACGCACGCCACCACTCACGAGCACGATGCGGCGGCCGGCGTCGCGCATCCGTCGGACGGCGCGTGCCGCGCCCGGCGCGAGCGCGGAGACGTACAGGCCGGCCAGCATCTCCACCTCGTCGCGAGTCGGTTGAACGAGCGCGAGCCGTTCGCCGTACACCGCGTCGAGCGCGATCCGTCCGCGCATCGCCTGATCGGTCAGCTCCGTCACCTTCGCGCCCACACCGGAGCCGCGCAGCGCCGCCAGCCAGTCGATGCCCTCTACGCCGCAGAGGGTGGAGTCCACGTCGAGCACGACGCTCGCAAAGCCGCGCGCCTCGGTCGCGCTCACAGCACGTTGCCGGGCGCGAGGATGCCGGCGGGGTCGAGCTCGCGCTTCACCGCCTGCATCGTGCGCACCTGGAGTGGAGACATCTGGAGCGGCAGCCACTTCCGCTTGAGCTTTCCGATCCCGTGCTCCGCCGCGACGGTGCCGCCGAGGGCGATGACTTCGCGCAGCGTGGCCTCCACTACGCGCTCGATGCGCGCGAGCTCGGCGGCGTCGTGGGCGATGAAGTTCTGATGCGGATGCCCGTTGCCGGCATGTCCGTACGTGACGGCCTGCGGCACCTGCGCCTCGTCCGCCAGCGCGCGCGCCTTCGAGATCGCGCGGGCCAGCTGCGGATAGGGAACCGCCCAGTCGGTGGAGACCTTGCGTCCACCATGCGGCCGACGTGCGGCGCCGCGCTCGTTCATACGCGCCGGCACGGCGTGACGCACACGTCGCGCTTCGCGCAGCGCCGTCTCGCCCTCGTACACGCGCACGTCGTCCGTCAGTGCGCCATGCACCTCGGCAAGCGCGAGCCACTCGTCGAGCGCCGGATCGACGCCTCGCGGCGGCACTTCCTCGACGTACACGAATGCCTGCGCGTCCGCTGCCCAGTCGCGCGAGCCCTCGGCTTCGCGGGCGATCGCCAGCGCGAGCACGTCGAAGTACTCGAGACACCGGGCGTGGACGGCTTCGCTGTCTCTCGCCGCCACGACGAAGCCGAGGGCCTCCTGCTCGGACGTGAATGGAATCGCCAGTCCGACGACCTGCTCCGGCAGAGGCAGCAGTCCGAGCTCCACCTCCACGACGACGCCAAGCGTCCCCTCGCTGCCCACGAACCAGTCCACCGGATCGTGCGCGAGCGCGTAGCCGACCGTGTTCTTCTCGAGCGCGGTACGGCGCAAGTCGACGATCGAGCCGTCGGCGAGGGCGACGCGCAGTGCGCGCACGTGCGGCCGCGTCGCGCCATAGCGGAGACTGCGCGCCCCGGATGCGTTGCACGCGACGGCCCCGCCCAGCGTGCACTCCTCCTCGCTCGTGGGATCGGGCGCCAGGAGCAGGTCGTGTGCGGCGCAGGCGCGCTTGAGCTCACCCACCAGCACGCCGGGCTCCGCGCGCGCCACCCGCGCGACGGGATCGATGTCGATGATGCGCTGCATGGCGCGCAACGAAAGCAGGGTGCCGCGATCGCTGATCGACGCGCCCGTGGTGCTCGTCTGACCGCCCGCCGCCGTCACGGGGGTGCCGCTGGACGTCGCTTCGGCCAGCAGCGCCGCCACCTCCTCGGCCGACGTCGGGCGGGCGACGCCCTCGGGCACGAGCACCAGCCCCGAGGCGTCGGCGGCGTACGCGCGACGAACCTCGGCGTCGCGCGAGATGACGGGCGCTGCGGTGTGCGGCACTACGCGCTGCGGAAATGCACGACGGTGGCCGAGCTGACGTCGGGCAGCTTGAGCAGCGCGTCGCGCACCCCCGGCCCGACGATGCCGTCCACGCTGATCGCCGCGAGCGCTTCGCCGCCCTGCGCCAGGCGCGCCTGATGGTACTCGGCGATGTTCACGCCGTTGTCGCCGAGCAGCGTCCCGACGCGCCCGATCACGCCGGGCACGTCGTTGTTGGTGAGGATGATGAGTGTGTCGCGCGGTGCGACGTCGATGTGGAAGCCGCCGATGCGGGTGAGCCGTCCCGACGAACCATCCGGCGCCGCGCCGGTGACCGCGAGCTCCTGCATGCCGCCGCTCAGGCTGATCTGCAGCCCGGCCGTGCCGAGCGACGTCGACTCCGAGCACGACAGCTCGATGCCCCGCGACTCGGCGAGCGACCGCGCGTTGATCAAGTTGAGGCGCTCGACCTCGGTCGTGCCCTCGAGCACACCGGCGGCGGCGGCGGCGAGCAGCGCGTTCGACGCGCCGGCCAGCTCCGGCCCGACGCGGAGCGACAGCCGCTGCACCGCGCGCACGCCGCGGTCGGCGAGGATCGCGCGCGCCACCGCCGCGGCGCGCCGCGCCACGTGCAGCGCTGGCTGGAGGTCGCGCCAGTCTCCCTCACCGGTGCCCGCCACGTTGATCGATCGCGACAGCTCGCCGTGGAGCAGGGCGTCTCGCACCGCCGCGCACGCGTCCACGGCAACGTTGCGCTGTGCCTCCGCGCTCGATGCGCCGATGTGCGGGGTGAGAAAGGTGTTCGGGACCTTGCGCAGCGGATGGTCGGGCGCCAGCGGCTCCTTGGTGAAGGCATCCACCACCGCCCCGCGCAGCTGGCCGCTTTCCAGCGCCGCCACGAGCGCCGACTCCTCGACGATCCCGCCGCGCGCCATGTTCACCACGATCGCGCCGCTCTTGAGGCGCGCGAGCTCGCGCTTCCCGATGATCCCCTCGGTCTCCTCGGTGAGCGGGGTGTGCACCGTGACGATGTCGGCGGTATCCAGCCCTTCCTCGAGCGTGGCGAGGCGGCGCACCTTCAGCGCGCGGAACCGCTCGTCGCTCACGTAGGGATCATAGGCCGAGACGTCCATGCCGAAGGCGTGTGCGCGCGTGGCGATCTCGCCGCCGATGCGGCCGAGGCCCACGATGAGCAGCGACTTTCCCTTGAGCTCGGTGCCGAGGAGCTTGGACCGGTCCCACTTCCCCTCGCGCATCGAGACGGCGGCGTGGGGAAGATGACGCAGAAGCCCGAGCACCGCGCCGAAGAACAGCTCGGCCACCGCGACCGTGTTGCCGGCGGGCGCATTGATCACCGCGATGCCGAGTGCAGTCGCGGAGTCGATGGCGATGTTGTCGACGCCGACTCCAGCTCGTCCGACGACCCGCAGCCTGGTCGCGCGCTTCAGCAGGTCGGCAGTGATGCGTGTCGCGCTGCGTCCAACGAAGGCGTCGTAGTCGCCGATGCGCTCGAGCAGCTCGGCCGCGGGGAGCGTCGGCACCTCATCGACGATGAACGCGGGCTCGTCCCGCAGCAGGGCGACGCCGTCAGGATCGATGTCGTCGGTGACGAGAATTCGGAAGGTCACGAAAGGCCGAGTGCGGGTGGTGCGACCAGGGCAAGCTGGGGAAATGCGGCGGTGAGGGCAACTTCGTGGCTCCGGGGCCGTCTGCGTCGTCTTGCATGCATGGCTACCGTCTCACGTCGCGACCGGCTCACCGACCTTGCCGCGCTCGTGCTCATCCTTGCAGGAATCGCGCTCTATCTCGACGCCGGCGCTCGCCTGCGCACGATCTCCGGCTATTCGTATCAGCATCCCGGCCCGCGGGGCGCGCTCATCGCGGCCGACTGGGCGCGCCGCGAATCGTACGGCGGCATCGCGCTCGCCGTGATCGGCTGTGCCGTGGGTGTCGCGAGCGCGGCGCGGCATCTCTCGGGACAGCGCCTGGCCGTCAGCTGATCTCCATCGTCCCCTCGGACATGAGCACGGTGTCGCCGCCCACGCGCACCGCCGTCACGGCGCCGCGGGCGACGTCGGCCTCCACCTCGAGGATGCTCGGCCGGCCCATCTCGAAGCCCTGCTCCACGACCCAGTGCAGGGTGCCGTCGCGCCGCGTGTCGCGCGCCGCCAGGTAGCCACCCAGCGCGGCGCAGGCGCTCCCCGTGGCCGGATCCTCGGGGACGCTGAGGCCCGGCGCGAACATCCGGGCGCGATAGTCGGTGCCAGGGCGCTCTCCCCCTGGCGCGAAGATCATCACCTCGGACACCGGCGCATCCTTCAGCGTCCGCTCCCACGCGTCCATGCGGACGCGGGCCCGCGCAACGGCGCTGCGATCGTGCAGCGGCACGAACAGGAAGGGCAGCCCGCACGACATCGCCTGCGGCGACCACTCGCCGCCAAGCAGGTCGTCCACCTCCAGTCCGAGCACGCGCGCCAGGTCGTCGCGCGACGGCGGGGGGGCGAGAACCTCCGGCAGCTTCGCGACGGAGAGCTGGCAGAAGGTAGGGCGTCCACCCGAGGCGCGGATCGCTATCGGCACCGGCCCAACCTTCTCCTCGAGCACGATGCGCGTCATCTCACCCGTGAGGGGGATTTCGCCCGTTTGCGCGAGGACATGCGCCGTGCCCACCGTGGGATGCCCGGCGAAGGGCACCTCGCCCCCCGGCGTGAAGATGCGCACGCGGCGCGCGTGCTGCGGGTTCTCCGGCGGCAGGACGAAGGTCGTCTCCGAGAAGTTGAACTCGCGCGTCACGTCGAGCAGGCGATGTTCGGGGATGCCGCGCGCGTCGGGGAAGACGGCGAGCTGGTTTCCGCCAAAGGGGACGGAGGTGAACACGTCGCAGGTGAGGTAGCGGTATCGCATGTCGGTAAGTTAGCGCGCCTTAACAAATGGCATGAGTATCTGGCGGCCCGCCGGCTCCGTTGGCAGCATAGGCCGATGCGAATTCCACTCCTCTCCGCGCTCGCAATCCTGCTCGCGGGCGCATCCGTCACGCAGGCGCAGCGCGGCACGGCGCGGCTCGAAGGCACGGTCACCGACAGC
>DASSIC010000336.1:0-3912 GCA_035692325.1 Gemmatimonadaceae bacterium
CTCGGCGCACTTCGCCGACGTGTTCGCGTCGCTCACCCGTGCCCCCGATGCGGTGGCGTCGCGGCTCGCGACGCTGCCGGGGGTCGCGCAGATCGCGACGCGCGTCGTGAAGGACGTGCGCCTCGACGTGCCGGGGCTCGACCGGCCGGGCATCGGACGGCTCATCGCGCTGCCGTCGCCCAAGCTCGCGTTGCCGACGCGTCTGAATACGGTACTGGTGCTGCGCGGCCGTGCGCCGAGCGAGGAGGCCGACGACGAGGTGATCGTGAGCGGGCGCTTCGCCGACGCCAATCGGCTCCGGCCGGGGGACACGCTCGTGGCGGTCATCAACGAGCGCCGTGCGACGCTGCGCATCGTGGGCGTGGGCGCGGCACCGGACTACCTGTACGAAGCGGCGAGTGGCGGAATGGTCCAGGACGAGCGGGCGTTCGGCATCCTGTGGGCGCCCCACGATCTCGTGATGGCCGCGACCGGCATGCGCGGCGCCTTCAACGACGTCGCCGTCAACCTCGCACCGGGCACGCGGCCGGAGCACGTGATCGCGGCGATGGACAGCGTGCTCGCCCCGTACGGCGGACGTGGCGCCATCGGGCGCAAGGATCAGTTCTCGCACCGCGTGGTGGACAACGAGATGCAGCAGCTCGCCGTGATGGGGTTCGCGTTTCCGGTGTTCTTCGTGGCGGTGGCCGCATTCCTCGCCGGCACGGTGCTCACCCGCCTCATCGCGACGGAGCGCGAACAGATCGCGGTGCTCAAGGCCTTCGGCTACACGAGTGCCGCGGTGGGACTGCACTATCTGGAATATGCGGCGGCCGCCATCGCGCTCGGTGTAGCCGGCGGCCTGGGGATGGGCGTGTGGATGGGTCGCGTCTTCACGAATCTTTACGTCGACGTGCTGCGCATACCGGGGCTGCGCTTCCGCGCGGACTGGGGAGCGGTCGCGCTGTCGCTGCTGGTGCTGTCGCTGGCGGCGCTCGCGGGAGCGGCGCGCGCGGTGCGCGGTGCGGCAGGGCTTCCGCCGGCCGAAGGGATGCGTCCGCCGGCGCCGGCCCGGTATCGCGCGCTCCTGCTCGACCGGCTCGGCATGGGACGCGCACTGTCCGCGTCGGCACGCATGGTGATGCGCGGCCTGGAGCGTCAGCCCACGCGCGCGCTCCTCGGCGCCTCCGGCGTGGCGGCCGCGCTGGGCATGATGGCGGGCGCCCTCTCGCTCTACGACGCGTCGAGCCGGATGATCGACGTGCAGTTTCGCGTCGGACATCGGGAAACGATCGCGGTGGGGCTGGTGACGGACGAGCCGTCGTCGATCCGGAGCGCATTCGCACGGCTGCCGGGTGTGACGGCGGTGGAGCTCACACGCGTGGTTCCGGTGCGACTGCATCACGACGGGCGCGCCCGCACACTCGGGCTCACCGGTGTGGAGTCCGGCGGGGCGCTGTTCCGCCTCGTCGACGTGGAGGGGCGCGCCCGCCCCGTGCCACCGGATGGGCTCGTGCTCAGCGCGTCGCTCGCCACCGCGCTCGACGTCCGGCCAGGGGACACGATCGCGGTCGAGCTGCTGGAACAGCTCGCGACGCGATCGGCGGTGGTGGCCGCGAGCATCGACGAGATCATGTCGCCCAACGCGTACATGGACCTCGATGCGCTGGGCCGCCTGACGGGTGGCGCGACGCTGGCGAATGGCGCGTACCTGCGCGTCGGCGAGTCGCCGTCGGCCGCGTTGTTCGCCGACCTGCGCGACATGCCGCGCGTCGCCGCCGTCTCGTCGCGCGGCGCGATGCTCGAGACCTTCGATCGGATGATGGCGCGCAGCTTCCGGGTCTCCACGGTGCTCGTCGTGATCTTCGCGTCGATCATCGCCGTCGGTGTCGTCTACAACGGAGCGCGCATCGCGCTCTCCGAGCGTGGTCGCGAGCTGGCGAGCCTGCGCGTGCTCGGTTTCACCACGCGCGAGGTGGGTACGCTGCTGCTCGGCGAGCAGGCGGTGCTCACGCTGCTGGCGGTTCCGCTGGGGTGGCTGCTGGGATGGCTGTTCGGCGGGTATCTCGTGCATGCGTTCGAGAGCGAGCACTATCGCGTGCCGCTCGTGACGAACGCCGCCACCTACGTCTTCGCGAGCGGCGTGGTGCTGCTGGCGTCGGCGGGAGCGGGGGCGCTGATGTACCGTCGGGCCGCCCGGCTCGACCTCGTGGCTGTGCTCAAGACGCGGGAGTGAAGACCATGATCACCCTCAGGACGCCAACCGAACCCGGGGTCGATGGCTCGCGAGCCACGGCCCCCGCCGCGCCGCCCCTCACCCCCATCGCGACGCCGGCCCCGGCATCGCCGCCTGCGGCGACGCCAGGCGCAACGAGTCGGCCCGTTCCGCCAACCCTGAAGCCTGCGCGCGCCTCGCGACCCCGGGTGTGGCGTGGGATCGTCGTGCTCCTCGCGCTCATCGTCATCTCGGGGATCGCGTGGGTGCTGCGGCCGAAATCGCTCGTCGTGGAGACCGCGGCGGCGGCCGCGCGCCCGATGCGCGTCACCGTGGACGCGGACGCGCTTACCCGCGTGAATGCGCATTTCACCGTCACGGCGCCGCTGACCGGGCTCGTGCAGCGGCTCACGCTGCATGAAGGTGATCTCGTGCGGGCGGGGAGCGCCGTCGCGGTGATGTCCACCGCGCCCGCGCATCCCGAGGAGCGTGTTGCGGCGGCGGCGCGAGTGGACGCCGCGCGCGCCGGAGAACGACAGGCGGCCGCTCGGCTGAACCAGGCGTCGGCCGCGCTCGCGCAGACCGAGCGCGACGCCCGCCGCACGCGCGAGCTGGCGGCGGGGGGCGCACTTCCCGAGCGCGACGTGGAGACGGCGGCGCTGAGCATGGCCAGCCGTCGCGCCGATCTGGATGCGGCGCGTGCACAGTCACGGATGGCGGCGGCCGAGCTGGTGCAGGCGCGTGCCGCGCTGAACGCCGCCTCGCAGTCGAGCACGGAGACGACGGTACGCGCCCCGACCTCGGGCGTAGTGCTGCGGGTGCCGGAACGCAGCGCCCGCGTGGTGGCTGCGGGGACGCCGCTGCTGGAGATCGGCGACCCGGCGACGCTCGAGGTGGCGGCGGACGTGTTGAGCAGCGACGCCGCATCCATCCGGGCTGCACAGCCCGTGGAACTGCGCGGGTGGGGCGGCGCGCCGCTGCGCGGCACCGTGCGGCTCGTCGAACCATCGGCGCGGACACGCATCTCCGCGCTCGGCGTGGAAGAGCAGCGACTGACGGTGGTGATCGATCTCCTCGATGCGCCCGCGACACTGGGTGACGGCTACCGTCTCGACGCGAGCATCGTCGTGTGGCAGAGCGGCAAGGTGCTCGCCGTACCGGCGAGCGCGCTGCTGCGTGTGGGCGAGCGCTGGTCGCTCTACGTCGTGCAGGGCGGTCGCGCGACACGGCGCGAAGTGCGCGTGGGGCACGTCGGTGGCGGGCTCGCCGAGATCACCGACGGACTGCGTGCCGGCGACACGGTCATCGTATTCCCGCCGGATGCCATTCGCGACGGAGTCCGGGTGAAGGCAATGTAGGAGGATGGAAGGACCAGCTGAACGCGGAGGTTGAAAATGGACGCACCACTGACAGGGGACACGGCGGGCTATCGCCGGATCGTCGTGCCGCTCGACGGATCGATGTTCGCCGAGGCGGCGCTGCCCATCGCGGCGGCGATCGCCAGGGAATCGCACAGCACGATCTCGCTCGTCGAGGTGCACGAGCCGATCCTCGGTGAAGCGGACGTCTCGTTCGCCACGTCGACCGGCTGGGACGACGAGCTGCGCGGAGGTGAGAACGAGTATCTCACACGCACCGCGAGTCGACTGGCGACCGAGGGCGGAATCGCCGTCGAGACCGCATTGCTGGACGATCCCGTGGCGAGCGCGATCGCGCGC
>DASSIC010000337.1:0-2813 GCA_035692325.1 Gemmatimonadaceae bacterium
CCGGTGGATTTCGTGCAGCGCGAGCGGGCGCCCGACGGCATCGTCGATCATACAGGGGAGGTGCAGGTCCTTCGCACCGCTCAGGACGACGACCTGAAGCTGTACGTGACCGCGCGGCTGCTGCATCTGCGCGCGCGCCACGCCGCGCTTTTCGCCGAGGGATCGTACGCACCTCTGGCCGCGTCGGGTGCGAAGGCGGCGCATGTCTTCGCCTTCCAGCGAGCTCATCACGACGAGGCGGCGATCGTCGTCGTGCCGCGGCTCACCTGTGGATTGTCGCGCGACGTGCCGATACGAGAAGTGTGGGGAGACACGGCGATCCGTCTTCCCCTCACTGGCTCGGTCCGGGCGTGGCGTTGCGAATTGGGTGGTCAGGTCGTTCAAGCACAGGACGGCGGGCTACCGATGACGGAGCTCACCGGCCGGCTTCCAGTGGCCGTGCTGACCCCCCATCGTTGAATCGGGGCGGCGTTGGCATAGAATACTCTGCTGTTCGGTCGGAGAGCCGGCGCCCCTGGCGGGGAAATTCCGTCTGGTGGGCGCTGCTCCCCTTTTTGTGCCCTGTGCCCGAGGCTCGTTCATGACGTACGTCCCGACGCGCTCCAGCGTCGCCTACTTCTCGATGGAAATCTGCCTCGAGCAGGCCATCCCCACCTACAGTGGCGGACTCGGCGTGCTCGCCGGCGATACCCTCCGTTCCGCCGCCGACCTCGCGGTGCCCGTCGTCGCCGTCACGCTGCTCCACCGCAAGGGCTACTTCGAGCAGCACCTCGACGCGTCGGGGCAGCAGACGGAGACGCCGGTGAGCTGGTTGCCGGAGCAGGTGCTCGAGCGCGTCGACGCCCACGCCTTCGTGACGCTCGAGGGTCGCGAGGTGAAGGTCACGGCGTGGAAGTACGTGGTGAAGGGGGTGCGTGGCCACGAGGTGCCGGTCTACCTGCTCGACACGAACCTCCCCGAGAACAGCGAGTGGGACCGCACCCTCACCGACACGCTCTACGGCGGCGACGAGCACTACCGGCTCTGCCAGGAGATCGTGCTGGGAATGGGCGGTGCCGCGCTCCTTCAGGAGATCGGCTACCACAACGGCACGATCTACCATCTGAACGAGGGGCATTCCGCGCTCCTCACCCTCCAGCTCCTGGAGAAGCAGCTCAACGGGCGTCCCGCCTTCGAGCTGGAGGAAGCGGACTTCGAGGCGGTGCGCGTGCGCTGCATCTTCACGACGCACACGCCGGTGCCGGCGGGCCACGACAAGTTCCCGCTCGAGATGGTGCGCAACGTCCTCGGCGACACCCGCGTCGCGCTGCTGGAGAGCTGCGGCGGCATTCACGAGGGGATGCTGAACATGACGCATCTCGCGCTGCACCTCACGCGCTGGGTGAATGGCGTCGCGATGCGCCACGGCGAAGTCTCGCGCGGCATGTTCCCCGACTACCCGATCGACTCCATCACCAACGGCGTGCACGCCACGACGTGGACGGGGCCGGCGTTCGCCGAGCTGTTCGACCGGCGCATCCCGGAATGGCGGCACGACAACCTGTACATGCGCTACGCGGTGAGCATCCCGCTCCAGGAGATCCGCGACGCGCACGCGGCGAGCAAGGCGGTGCTGCTCGAGGAGATCGAGCGCCGCACCGGCGAGAAGCTGGACCCGGGCGTGATGACGATCGGCTTCGCACGCCGCGCCACGCCGTACAAGCGCGCCGACCTGATCTTCTCCGACCTCGATCGCCTGACGAAGATCGCCCGCAACATCGGCAAGGTGCAGATCGTGTTCGGCGGCAAGGCGCACCCGCACGACGGAGGCGGCAAGGAGCTGATCCGCCGCATCTACGCCGCGAAGGAGAAGCTCGGCGACCTGGTGAAGATCGTCTACCACGAGAACTACGAGATGGCGCTGGCGCACAAGATGGTGGCCGGCGTGGATCTCTGGCTGAACAATCCGATGAAGCCCCTCGAGGCGTCTGGCACGAGCGGGATGAAGGCGGCGATGAACGGCGTTCCGTCGTTCTCGGTGCTCGACGGCTGGTGGGTGGAGGGGCACGTCGAGGGCGTCACGGGCTGGTCGATCGGCGGGCCGGAGCTCGAGGCGGATCCGACCCGCGACGCAGTGGACCTGTACATCAAGCTCGAGCGGGTCATCCTGCCTCTCTTCTATGGGCTCCCCTTCGCCTACGCCGAAGTGATGCGCTCGGCGATCGCGCTCAACGGGAGCTTCTTCAACACCCAGCGGATGGTCGGGCAGTACGTGCACAACGCCTACTTCCCGAATGGCGCGTCGAACGTCTCTCCGGCGGAAGCCATCGCGCTGATCTGACCACGCCCTCCGCTCCCCCCGCGCCGCGTCCGCACTCCCCCTTCGACCGACTGCGCACGCGCTGGCTGGTCGTGCAGTTCCTGGTGCTCATGGCGGCGGCGCTGTGGGTGTACGAATCGTTCGGTCGTCGCGGGGGCGCGCGAGGCGAGGCGTTCGGCGGGAACGAGCGGCTCGGAGCGACGCTCGTGTACTGCGCGCTGGCGCTCGTGCTCCTCGTGCGCGGAAAGTTCGCGCGGCTCAACTGGCGCGGGCTCTTCGGCCGATTCCCTTCACGCGCCGAGTGGCCGCTGGTCGCGGTCGTCGTCCCCGTGGATCTGCTCACCCTTGGCGCAACGATGGCGGTGTTCATCCCGCTCTCGTACCTCGCGCCGAAGTTCGTCGAGCGCATCGTGCTCGGCCCCTCCAACCTGCTCGACGCCCGCTCCTTCTCCCAGTGGCTCGGCGTCGTGCTGCTCGCGTCGGTGGCGGCGCCGTTCGTGGAGGAGCTGTTCTT
>DASSIC010000338.1:0-3973 GCA_035692325.1 Gemmatimonadaceae bacterium
TTCCTGGTGCACGCGCACGACCGGCGCGTCCAGGTTGTCGAAGCACTCGCGCTGGATGTAGTCCACCACCTGGGCGCCGACACCACAGACCGCCCAGCCCTCCTCGAGCACGACGGCGCGGTTGGTCTTGTTCACCGAGGCAGTGATCGCCTCGACGTCGATGGGACGCACGGTGCGGAGATCCACGACATCGATCCGAATCCCTTCCTTCGCCAGCTGGTCGGCCGCCTGCATCGCCACGAGCACCATCTTGCCGTGCGTGATGATGGAGCAGTGGTCGCCCTCGCGCTTCAGGTCGGCCTTGCCGAGCGGGATGACGTAGTCCTCCTCGGGCACTTCGCCCTTGGTGTTGTACAGCATCTCGCCTTCGAGTACACACACCGGGTTGTCGTCGCGGATGGCGCTCTTGAGCAGCCCCTTGGCGTCGTACGGCGTGCCGGGGGCGATGACCTTGAGCCCGGGGATGTGAGCGAGCCACGACTCCCACGCCTGCGAGTGCTGCGCCGACAGCTGCAGCGCCGCGCCGTTCGGCCCGCGGAAGACGATCGGCATCTTGTACTGACCGCCCGACATGTAGAGCATCTTGGCCGCGGCGTTCACGACCTGGTCGATCGCCAGCAGGGCGAAGTTCCACGTCATGAACTCGATGACGGGGCGCAGGCCCACCATTGCCGCGCCCACGCCGATGCCGGCGAAGCCCAGCTCCGTGATCGGCGTGTCGACGACACGCATCTCGCCGAATTCCTGCAGGAATCCCTTGGACACCTTGTAGGCGCCCTGATAGACGGCCACCTCCTCACCCATGAGGAAGACACGGTCGTCGCGCTGCATCTCCTCGCGGATGGCCTGGCCGAGGGCGTCTCTATATGTGATGACTGGCATCTGTCTGCTCAGGTGTGCGAATCGGCGTACACGTCTTCATACAATGCCTCGAGCGGAAGCTCGGGGCTGGCGTCGGCGAAGTCCCACGAGTCCTGCACGATGGCCTTGAGCTCCTCGTCCAGCTTCTGGAGCTGCTCGTCGGTGAGCTCGCCATTCTCCTGCATGCGCGTGCGCAGCAGGGCGATCGGGTCGCGCTTCATGTACTCCTCGAGCTCGGCCTTCGAGCGGTAAGTGCCGCTCACGGCGTCGGACATCGAGTGGCCCATGAAGCGGTAGGTGCGCACCTCCAGCAGCGTCGGCAGCTGCTCCTTTCGCGCGCGCTCGATCGCTTCGCCGACCGCTTCGCGCACGGCGAACACGTCCTGTCCGTCGCACTGGGCGCGGGGCATGTTGTACGCCGCGCCGCGCTCGTAGATGTCATGGATCGCCGACGCGCGTTCCAGCGCCGTGCCCATGCCGTAGCGGTTGTTCTCGATGATGAAGACGCAGGGCAGCTTCCAGAGCCCCGCCATGTTGAGCGCCTCGTGGAAGGCGCCGGTGTTCACGACCGACTCGCCCATGAAGCAGATGATGACCTGGTCGCCGCCGCGGTACTTGATCGCGAAGCCGACACCAGCCGCGATCGGCACATGCCCGCCGACGATGCCGTGGCCGCCGAGGAAGTTGAGGTTGGCGTCGAACATGTGCATCGAGCCGCCCTTGCCGCGCGCACAGCCGTCCTGGCGCCCGAACAGCTCCGCCATCACCGCGCGAGGGGTCATGCCGCGCGCGAGCGCCTGTCCATGGTCACGGTAGGTCGTGATGACGTAGTCATCGGGGCGCAGCAGGGAGATGGAGCCCGTGCTCACCGCCTCCTGGCCGATGTAGAGATGACAGAAGCCGCCGATCTTCCCGAGCGCATACGCCTCGGCGCACCGCTCCTCGAAGCGGCGCTGAAGGAGCATGGAGCGGAGCAGCTCCATGTTGAGGGCTGCGTCGGACTTCGCGTCCCCCTTGGGGGCGTCGGGCTTCTTCTTCGTGGCGGTGGCCATGTGCATCAAGAGTGGAGGTTCAGATCCAAAGTCGAACCGTGAACCGTGAACGGTGATCCGTGAACAGTTACGGCGTTTGGCGGTAACGGTTCACCGTTCACCGTTCACCGTTCACGAGTAGTTACACGCCTGCCGCCTGAACCTGCTCCCATGCGTGATAGCTCGAGCGCACGAGCGGCCCGCTCTCGACATGACGGAAGCCGAGCCCCATCCCGACCTCGTAGAAGCGGCGGAAATCTTCCGGGGTGACGTACCGGTCGAGCGCGATGTGGCCGTCGGAGGGGCGCAGGTACTGGCCGAGCGTGAGGATGTCGACGTCGACGGCGCGCAGATCCTTCATCACCGCGACGACCTCCTCGTTCGTCTCGCCCATGCCGAGGATGATCCCGGTCTTGGTGGGGATGTGCGGCGCGAGGCGCTTGGACGTGGTGAAGATGTTCATCACGCGCTCGTACCGGCCGCCGGGCCGGCACTTCTTGTACAGGCGCGGCACCGTCTCCGTGTTGTGATTGTAGATGTCGGGCTCCGCGGCGAGCACGGTGCGAATCGATTCCTCGTTGCCCTGGAAGTCGGGGACGAGCACTTCCACCGACGTCGCCGGATTGCGGAGCTTGATCTGCCGCACGGTCTCGGCGAAGGCCCACGCGCCGAAGTCGGGGAGGTCGTCGCGATCGACCGACGTGAGCACCACGTGCTGGAGCCGCATCACCGTGGCCGCTTCCGCGACGCGGTCGGGCTCCGTGGGGTCGTACTTCGGCGGACGGCCGTGCGCGACGGCGCAATAAGCGCAGTTCCGCGTGCACACGTTGCCAAGGATCATGAACGTCGCGGTGCCGTGCTCCCAGCACTCGCCGACGTTGGGGCAGTGCGCCTCGGCGCACACCGTATTCAGATCCATGTCCGCCATGAGCTGCTTGAGGCGGAGGTAGTTCGGGCCCCCGGGCGCCTTCACCTTCAGCCACGACGGCTTGCGCTCAGGGAGCGCGGGCGCCTGGTGGCGACCCATGATCTGATACAGTGCTTCGCCCATGACGGGTGGCTGACGGTCTTGCGGTCGGACGGTCGGACAGCGACGGCCAGACCAGGGAATGGACCCCGAGCGAGCACGGGGACGGCGGGCGCAACGTGTTGACGGAGCGGAAAATAGCTCTCGGTGCGGAGGGGGGTAAGTCTACCTAACTGATCACGGCTATTTAACCGGTTACAGCTCAGTCCGGGTCAGGGGTCAGCGTTGAAGAATCGCTCGACGCGAAAGGGCGCCAGCGCATCCGTGGGCATCGCACCGCCAAGCACGAGCGCGAGCAGCTCCGCCGCCCAGGGGCCGAAGAGGATCCCGTTGCGGGAGAATCCGCACGCGTAAAAGAGCGACTTCTGCGCTGGATCCTGACCCAGGATGGGGAGTCCGTCCGGTGTGACGGGGCGCAGGCCGGCCCAGTGGTCAGCCACCGGAGCGTGGCTCAGGACCGCCACCGCCCTGGTCGCGATGGCCCGCAGCGCCGCCAATCCACGCGGGGTGGTCGCATTCTCGAAGCCCGCCTCTTCGCTGGTCGCGCCGACGATCAGCGTGCCGCCGCGCGGCACGAGGTATCCGTCCGTCATGTGCGTCACGTGTCGGATGGGCAGCCCTTCAAGCCTGGCGAGCTGGCCACGCACCGGCCGCACGGGAAGCGGTCGGGGGAGACCCGGCAGTCCGCCCGACCATGCGCCGCCCGCCACGAGCAGCCGCCGGCTGCCGTATCTCGTGCCCCCACGCGAGAGGAAGGCGGGGAGGTTGCCCCGCGAATCGAACGACGCGACTTCGTCGGTAAAGCGCGTGATCCGCGGATGGCGGGCGATTGCCACGTCGAGCGCGCCCATGAGGGTCACGGTGTCCACCGCACCGTCATCAGGATGGAGGATGGCCCCGGGATGGCCAGCAAACGCCGGCTCGAGTGCCGCGAGCGCCTTGGCATCGAGGCGTTCGGCGCGGCTGCCGGCGCGGGCGGCGCGCTGCTCGAAGTCGCTGTCGGATGCAGCCAGCTCGAGGATCCCCTGCCGATCCAGCGGGACGTCGACGTCGG
>DASSIC010000339.1:0-5962 GCA_035692325.1 Gemmatimonadaceae bacterium
TCGGCGCGTGCGCGTTGAGCTTTGGCGACGGTGTGCGGCTGGCTGACGGCGACGTCATGGAGGTGGCCTTCACCGGGTTCGGTCGTCCACTCCGCAATCCGGTGCGCGTGACCGGAGGCAACACATCGCCGGTCGTCGTGAGGCCCCTGGCGTAGACTCGGTGCCCTCGCACCGTGCCCGTGGTTCGCGTTGATGAAGATCGAACGCATAATCAACGGCAGCCGCTGCCAAGATCAAACAGGAGAAAGGGGAGAACGGGAGAAACCGGAATCTGCGCGCAGCGCGAAGATTCTCGTCTCCTGGTTTCGCCCCTTCTCTTTTCTCTTGTTTGATCTTTGATCTCAAATGCAGCGCGACAGCGGACGTCGTTCGTTCGTGAGCGCTCTGCACTCTCCGTCGATGGTGCCCCGATGCTCAGCCGTGATGCGCCGCGCGCTTGCGCCGGAGTCACGGCGCCTCGTCTTCCGGCGTCCACTCCAGCAGATCGCCAGGCTGGCACTTGAGCTCACGGCAGAGCGCGTCGAGCGTCGAGAAGCGCATCGCCCGGGCCTTGTTGGTCTTCAGCACGGAGAGGTTCGCGATCGTGATGCCGATCCGCTCCGCGAGCCCGGTCAGCGTGAGACGACGATCGAGCAGCAAATAATCGAGCTTGACGCGAATCGCCATCGTCCGGTCCTCAAATCGTCAGCGATTGATCTTCGGCGAGGCGGGTCCCGGCCCTGAACACTTCGGCGAGCGCGAGAATGATCAGGCCGTGCACGATGGCAACGACGCTGAGGTCCGGCCGTGCCATGAACTGCAAACCCTGCGCGGCGAAGTGGGTCATCGCGTAGCGGTTCTCGAAGTAGACCACCGAGACGCGAACGATCTCGCCGATGATCACGGCCCAGCCGATCAACCGGACGCGGCGGGCGTTGGCGGTGACAAACGGCCGTCCGGCGCGCAGCGCGCCGATGAGCGAGCGCAACAGTCCGAGCACCCAAAGCGCGAGGCCGAGCCAGCAAACCGCGAGCACGAGGTTGGCGACGAAGAATGCGCCCCAGCGCGGCGGGAACCGCAGCGTGCCTTGCAGATCGAGGAGTTGTGCCTGCTCGATACCGAGGGCGGGCGCGGACACTCGCAGCGTGCGATCGTCGACGCGAACCGACACCGGGATGGCCATCGTGACGTGGGGGTGCGCGGCGTCGATGTTGAGAGCGCCGTCGGGCCCGATTTGCACCGCAACGCTCGCGCCGGCGAGGGTCAGCACCACCATCAACACGAGGACGATGGCGACCAGATACCATGCGGCGTTCAGGACGACGAACAACAGCGGGGACACGGGCGATCTCTTGATGCTGTGCACGGGCTTGACACCTCCGGCCGGCGAGGGGTGAAGGCGCTACCCCGGGGCCAGCTTTATCGATATACGATAATTCTATACCGATGTTCAATAAGGTGAAGGTGATTCTGTGCCGGTGCGACCATCGGCGGCGTGAATTGCGAGCGTCACCGTTCGTGCACCCGCGATCGCCCGTAGCGCCGCAGCGGTGATCGTCGCCGGCATCACGCCAGTGACCTGCAATCGCACGACCGCGTCGGCTGGCGTCGATTCGATGGCCGCCGCCACGCGGGCGAAGGCTTCCATCGCGTTCGCATTGCCACAGAAGACGCGGCGCGTGACCATCGGCCGCACGGGCAACGCCCGGAAATCGAAGTCAGCGAGGCCCGACTGTGTCAGTTGCAGGACGACGAACCCTTTCACCTCCGGTGCTTCGGCAAATGACGTGCGCTCGAGCGAGCCCGCATAGATGACGGGAGGGCGGCCAGCCGGTCGCAATACTTGATGGCGATGAATGTGCCCGCTCAGCGTCACCGTCACGTCCCGGGGCAGGTCGGCGGTTCGGATGACATCCGCTCCGAAGCGGAACGTGAAGTTGCCCGGGCCACAGGTCGCGCCCTCGATGCACTGATGAAGGCACAGCACGCGGATGTCGGCCTGCGAGTCGTCGCGACGTGCTTCGGCGAGCACATGCGGAAACCGGCGGCGGATGTCATGGGTGTACGGAAACCCGGTGAACGCGACGCGTACTCCGCGTGCCTCCAGTACGACGGTGCGCGGCCGGTCGAACACGTGCAGGCGCTCGTGCACCGCCAGCAATGGATAGGGAATGCGGCCCCGTTCGTGATTGCCGGGAACGAGCAGGACGGTCACACCAGACGCTGCGAGGCGCCTGAGCGGGGCGAGTGACGTTTCGGCCAGCCACGCCGGTACGCGGCTCCGAAACAACAGGTCGCCGCCGTGGACGATGACGTCGACCTCGCCGGCGCGCGCCGGCTCGAGCGCCCGCATGAAACTCTGAAAGAAGTCGTCGCCTCTTCGACGGCGGACCACGCGCGGCCGGGTGGGCCAATCGAAACCGAGGTGCGAGTCGGAGAGGAACAGGACACGCACGTCACACCCACCCGAGCGCCGAGGCGAGCCGGGAGTCGGCGAGGGCCGGCGCGACGCCGAAGCGCAGCGCCACGGGAGCTCCGGCCGCAACCAGGCGCTTGAGCTCGGTGGTCAGTACGCATAAGCGATCGAAGTGCGTGACCGTGAAGACCTCACGACGCGCCATGACGGTACGCCGACAGCCGGGTGGAATGGGCGGCGTGGCGTCTGCGTCGACGGCAGCCGTGAGCACGAGCTCGCCGTTCTCGATCACAAGCAGGCGAGCACCACGGCTGGCGGGCTCGCGCCACACTACGCTCACATCGATCAACCGCGTCAACCACATCGCGCGTCGTCGGGCGAGCGCCGCCCGCAGCGCGAGCCACTCCAGAGACGCTTGCACACGCTCCGGCGTCCAGGCGGCGGCGCGACGACCCGTGCCGGTGGGGGCCTCGTCTTCGTCGACGTCGCGGTCCCGCCGACCTTCTCGCCACAGGCGATCGCCGAGATGCAGCAACCTGGCGTGTGCCGACAGATCGATGCGCGACAGCTCGCGATGCGTCGCGCACAGCCGCTCGTAGCCGGTGTTGAACGTCGCGGCGTCGGGACCCCAGCGACCGGAGCCAAGCGCGGCGCGGTCCGCGCGAGCGAGTGCGCCGAACTGTTCGAGCGTCGCGGCCGAGGCGAACGGCCCGAGCGGGCACGCCGGCGACGGCCGCGGGCGCCGCGCGCTGAGATCCGGCGAGGTGAACCACAACGCCCGATCGTCGACGGTCAGCGCGATGTTGTAGGGCGGTCGGTGCCGCTTGATTTCGTCAGTCTCGAGGAGCGCGGCCTCGAGCGGCGTCGGCGTGATCTCATACGAGATCGCGCGGGCCTGCGACAGCATCTCGAGCGTTCGCTCGTGCACGCCGTGCTGCTTCCGAAAATGGCTATTGACCCGATACTGGAGCGACGCCGCCTTCCCGATGTACAAGACGTCGCCACTCGTTCGAAGCATGCGGTAGACGCCGGGACGATCCGGGAGTGACAACCGGACCTCCCGCGGCATCGGCCACACACGGCGTACACGCTTCACCGAATCGATCGGTGCGGCCAGCCACGCGTGCAGCGCGCTCCATGTCGCGACTCCCTCGTCCTCGAGCAGGCGCACCAGTTCCCGCCACACGAATGCCGTCGCCTCGACATGGCCGGCGCACCGATGCAGGGCGCCGACCGCGCGACCGAAGTACCCAGCGAGCGCGCGCAGGCTGCGGCGGGGCAGATCGGGCAGGAGTCGCCGGGCAATGTCGCGCGTGCACACGATGTCGAGTGGAGGCTCACCGCCGGCCAGTGTCCGAAGGAACGGCTGCTCGAATCGAGCGAAGTGGATGACCGTCGGCGCCGGCTGTGGCGTCAGCCTCGCGGCGTCGCCGGCCAGCTCGCGCCAGGCGAACCGGGCGTCGATGCCGTCCCGCGCCATGGCCTCGGAGATACCGGTAATTCGCGCCACCGCGGGCGGAATGTGCTCGCCGTCAGGAAGCGCGATGAGGCGCACGCGAGCGCGCGTCATCGTCGTGCGGGCCCACCCGATCTCGAGCAGGCGGCCACCCGGAGCGGCGGCCGTGGCCTGGCAGTCGATCACCAGCACGTCGAGTTGCGAGAGTGGGAGCATGGACCGACTGCACATCGGCATTCCCCAACGTCCGGAAGGCGGTCAGCGTATCATATTCGCCTTTTGTTCGCCTCGCGCGCTTTCCACGGCCCTTCCCCGTGCCATTGAACTGAGCTCAGCTCTTCACCAGTGGCCCTCGAGCGCGTGACACCGAGCCCGACGGCACCGTGCCTGCGCGGGCACGTTCTTGCAGTCGTGTCGCCCACTCAGCAAACCACGCGTAAGTGGTTACCGCGCTGCCCATTGTAGGTATCCGGCCGCTGAACCGGGAGTAGGCACCGACAACGACACCGACAACGACCTGTCCAGCTCCGCGCCCACTTCTCTTACCCATACATTCAGGAGGGACCTCATGTATCACCACGTGAAGAAGTTGATGTACACCGTGCGCGTCGACGCACCCGACCCGGCATTCGGCAACATGCTGCTCGAACAATTCGGCGGCGCCAACGGCGAGCTCGCCGCGGCGATGCAGTATTCGATTCAGGGACTGAACTGCGACGATCTGGAGCGCAAGGACCTCCTGATGGACATCGGCACCGAGGAATTGAGCCACCTCGAGATCGTCGGCGCGCTGGCGCGTCTGCACCTCAAGCCGATGAAGTTCAATCGCGACGCGGCCGAAGCCGATCCGCTCATCGCGATCGCGGGCGGCGGCGGCGTCAATTTGTACAATTCGATGGGCAACGCCTGGACCGCCGACTACCTCAAGATCACCGGCGAGCTCGACGTCGACCTGCGCAGCAACATCGCCGCGGAGGCGAGAGCCAAGATCGTCTACGAACGATTGATCAACTTCACCGACGACGCGGGCACCAAGGATGCGCTGCAGTTCCTGATGACGCGCGAGATCACGCACATGAAGGCGTTCACGGCGGCGCTGGAGAGCCTCGGCAAGCCGCAGTTCTCGATCGGCAAGATTCCGCCGACGCCGATACTCGTCGACCAGTTCTTCAACGACTCGACAGGGGCCGGCGAGGACGGTGAGATCGACGCCCGGGGCCCGTGGAACGAGGGAGACCAGTGGGTGCTGATCGAGGCGCCGGCGTTGCAGAACGAGCGCGATCGCGTTGCCGGTGGCGAACCGATTGACGACCGGAGCACGAGCACCGCCGCCGAGCCGACCCTGATTCAGGATGTCCTCGTGGAGTCGCTGCAGGATCTGCTGCACGCCGAGGGACAGCTGGTCAAGGCGCTGCCCAAGATGGCCAAAGCGGCCAGTTCGGATCTCCTCCGGCTCGCCTTCGAGCAACACCTCGAGGAGACGCGCGGGCACGTGGACCGCTTGAAGGAGGCGTTCAACCTGCTCGGGAGTGCCGCCAAGCCGAAGGTCTGCAAGGGCATGGCTGGCCTGCTCGAAGAGGGGAACGAGGTCATCGAGGAGGGCGCCGATAAAGATGACCTCGCGGCGGATCTGTCCGTGATCGCCGCGGCGCAGAAGGTGGAGCACTACGAGATCTCCGCCTACGGGACGTCGCGCGCGCTGGCGGGCCAGATCGGCCGGCCCGACGTGGCGGCGCTGCTCGCCAAATCACTGGCCGAGGAAGAGGCCGCCGACAACCTGCTCACGCAGATCGCGCGCGAGCTCATGGGACTGGCGCGCACGGGCCCGAGCACGCCGAAGCTCGTCTCGGCGCGCGAAGACTGATCGTCGACACGAGCCACCCGGCGGAGGCCGGGTGGCTCGCCTCAGACCTCCATCACTCCTTCGATACATCCACGCCCGAGAACTCCGCCTGGTAGGTGTTGCCGCGGTAATCCAGCTCCTGCTTGATGCCGATCTCCGAGGTGTAATACGTGAATGCTGCGGACTCCTCCAGCTTTGCGGGCATGATTCGCCGCGTGAAACAACCGGGCGACAGCATGCCGAGCTCGTCGATTAAGGCCCGTGCTTC
>DASSIC010000340.1:0-2599 GCA_035692325.1 Gemmatimonadaceae bacterium
GGTGGGCGACGAGACGACGGACATCCTCGTCGAGGTCGCGACCTTCGATGCCGCGCGCACGCGTCGCACGCGCAAGGCGGTGGGGCTCTCCACCGACGCGAGCTACCGGTTCGAGCGCGGCGTCGATGCCGCATTGGCGCCACGCGCGCTGACCCGAGTCGCTTCGCTCATCGTCAGCCTCGCCGGCGGCGCGGTGACCTCCGCGCCGGTGGATCTCTACGCCGGTGAGCCGGCGCGCATGCCGCTCGTGTTGCGCACCGCGCGGCTCGCGAAGGTGCTCGGCATCGAGCTTCCCGCCGATCGCGTCGCGAAGCTGCTGCGCGCCATCGGCTGCCAGGCGGATGTCGAGCAGGGCGGGGCGGCGGTGCACGTCCTCGCTCCGACGTGGCGCCAGGACCTGGTCGCCGAGGTGGATCTCGTGGAGGAGGTCGCTCGGCTGCACGGCTACGACCGTCTCCCCGACGAGATTCGCCCCTATCGTCCCGGCACCTCTACCGACGCACCGCTCTGGCACGTCTCGGCGCGGATGCGCGATGCACTCGCCGGCGCCGGCCTGCTCGAGGTGCGTCCGACGCCGTTCGTGCATGGCGGCGAGCAGCACGTGCGTGTCCTCAACCCGCTCGCGGAGAGCGAGGCGCACCTGCGTCGCACGGTGCTCGAGTCGCTCGCGCGACGCGCCGAGCACAACCTGGCGCACATGCAGGGGAACGTGCGCATCTTCGAGATCGGATCGGTGTTCGCGCCCGGTGACGATGCACTGCCCGACGAGAGCGTGCGCGTCGGCCTGCTGATCATGGGCGAGCGCGAGCCGGCGCACTTCACGAACGCCAAGCCCGGCACCCTGGATGCGTGGGACGCGAAGGGGCTCGCCGAGCTCGTCGCGGGCGTCGCCTTCCCGAACGAAACGGCGACGCTCGAGCCGGTGAGTGACGGCGATGTGCTGTGGCGCATCGTGATCGGCTCGACGGCGCGCGGCGAGGTACGTCGCATTCCGCTCGACGCGCCGGTGTGGGCGGCGCCGGCGTTCGGCGTGGAGCTCGAGCTGCAGGCGATGTCCAACAGCGACGTCGCGCCGCCGGGCGAGCATGCGCACGGACCCGTGACGCCACAGGCGCGCCGCGCGGTCGCGAAGTATCGCCCGCTGCCGACCACGCCGGCGTCCGAGTTCGATCTGGCGCTGCTCGTGCCGGACGGAGTGCGCGCCGCGGAAGTGGAGCAGGTGATCCGCGCCGCCGCCGGCGACCTGCTCGAGCGGCTCACGGCGTTCGACGTGTACGAAGGCCCCGGCGTCGATGCCGGACAGCGGTCGGTGGCATGGCGGTTGACCTTGCGGCATCCCGAGCGCACTCTACGCGACAAGGAAATCGACGGCCGCCGGGCCAAGATCCTGTCCGCTCTCCAGACCGAGCTGAATGTCCGACAGCGTGCGACCTGAGACCACCGCCTTTCGCGAGCTCGAGCTTCTCGTCCGCCACCTCGGTGACGAGCTCGCCGGCTTTCGACGTCGCGCCCTCACGGCGGAAGCACGACTCCGTGAGCTGGACCACCAGGGCGAGAAGTCGGGGCGGGATCCGCAGCGCGCACTTGCCGCACGCTGCGCCGATCTGGAGCGGGAGAACGCCGAGCTGAAGGCCCGGGTCGAGACGGCGACGACGCGCACGAAGCAGATGCTCGAGCGGGTGCGCTTCATCCGCCAACAGACCCAGGCTACCGCGGGAGCAGAGCGGTGACGACGCGCAAGCACTCCGTGAAGGTGGAGATCCTCGGCGAGTCGTATGCGATTCGCACCGAGGCCGCACCCGAGCACACGAAGGCGGTCGCCGAGCATCTCGATCGCGCGATCCGGCAGATCCTGGCGGGTGGATCGGTGATCGAGGCGAACCGCGCCGCGATCCTCGCCGCGCTGCAGATCACCTCCGAGCTGTTCCAGGCGCGCGAAGCCAGCGATTCGCTGACGACGGCGATGCGCGGCCTGAGCGCGGAAGTGAGCCGGATGCTCCCACCGACCAAGCGCGTGGATACGGGAGAGCTCGCGCTCGACGCGCCGGTCTGAGGCGATTTGCCTTTTGCCTGGGGCGTCGGTAACTTCGACCAAGCAGCCTAGCCGGTCCGTAGGTCGATGCGCCACCTGTAGTTAGCTCGCTCCAGTCCGCACCCTACGCCGGTGCTGCCTCGAGCGCGCCGGCTCTGGACGGCGCTCCGCGGGTCGAGCGGTGGTTTCCCCGTTCCCGCGGTTCGCCGCGGTGGAGCATAGATCGATGAACAGTATGGCAATCATTGCCGCGCTGGGCGTACTCGTCATCGCCTCGCCGGCCTTTTTCTTTTTGGGACGAAAGAGCGGCGTGGGCGTCGGCCGGGAGGCCGAGCTGGAACGACAGGCCGCCGCCAAGGCCACCGCCGAGGAAACGGCGAAGCGCATCCTCGCCGACGCCGAGCGCGAGGTGGAGACGATGCGCAAGAGCGCCGTCGTCACCGGCAAGGAAGAGGTGATGCGCCTGCGCGAGGACGCCGAGCAGGAGCTCCGCGGTCGGCGCGCCATCGTGGAGCAGGAAGAGCGGCGCATCAACGAGCGCGAGAGCGCCCTGGACCGCAAGGTCGA
>DASSIC010000341.1:0-4270 GCA_035692325.1 Gemmatimonadaceae bacterium
CGAGCGACAGATCCGCCACCGCCGTCACCCCATCCGCCGCCCCGTAGTACACGCGCACCACATCTCCCTCCGCCAGCAGCCCGCAGCTGAATACCACGCCCCCGAAGAACCCCTCGCGCTCGTACGGCGCGTCGGGCCTCAGCACCGGCTCGCGCGACCGCGCCAGCACGCGCGACGGATCTGTCGCGTCGAGCAGCACGGCGCCGAGCGAGTAGGTCATCGGCGACTCCGTCACGCCGTGATAGATCGCGAGCCACCCGTCCCATCGTCCGGAGCGCACGCGAAAGGGCACGGCGCCGCCGCCGATCTTCGCGTCGTCCCAGCATCCGGGACGCGCCGACGCGACCGAGCGATGCCCTCCCCACGCGAGCAGGTCGGGCGACGAGGCAATCCAGATCGCCACCTCGCCGAGCCCCGCGGGCATGGGACGGTGGAGCGCGAGGTAGCGGCCTCCGATCCGCTCGGGGAAGATCGTCACGTCGCGGTTGTTCGGTGGAAAGATGATTCCGTGCCGCTCGAAGGTTCGGAAATCGTGCGTCGACGCCAGCGCCGTCGCGATCCCGCGCGGCGAGACCGCGGTGTAGTTGATCCAGCAGCGGTCGTCGATCCGCGTGATGCGCGGATCCTCCACGCCGAACGCTTCGTCCGCGGTGGCCGCCTCGAGCGCCGGCGCGTCGTCGACGGTGAACGAGATGCCGTCGGATGACCGGGCGATCCGCAGGTGCGAGATGGACGTCAGCCAGGTGCGCCCGTCGGCCACGATCATCCGCGGGTCGGTGGCGTCCACGCCAGGCGCATCACGGTGCCAGCGCTTGACCACCAGCAGCCCTGAGTCCGGATCGCGGAATGGCGCCGCGATCTCGCCGTCCGCCACACCGATTGGCGCCTCGGCCACGCGGAGCAGCAGGAGTACCTCGCCCTCGTGCCGGATGACTGCGGGGTTGAACACCCCGACGACGTCGAGATCCGGCCGCGAGGGCCGGACCATGCTCGGCGTCAGGATCGGATTGGTCGACGCGCGGCGCGCGGTCACGCTCATCGGGAAGGGAAACGAGGAGCGCCAAGCGTAGCGTGTCGGCCGGCGCACGGGCAAGCGCGCAGGCGATTCGCTCCTTCACAAACGACAGGGCGCGCACCAACTTCGTGCGTCGCCCCGCCCCGAGGAATCCGATGCAGCGCACGCGCCTGAGTTTCTGGCAGATGTTCAACATGAGCTTCGGCTTCCTCGGCATTCAGTTCGGCTGGGGGCTGCAGCTCGCCAACATGTCCGCCGTCTACGAGAAGCTCGGGGCGCGCCCGGATCAGGTGCCGGCGCTCTGGCTCGCCGCACCGCTCACGGGGCTGATCATCCAGCCGATCATCGGCGCGATGAGCGACCGCACGTGGGGCCGCTTCGGTCGCCGCCGGCCCTACTTCTTCGTCGGCGCGGTGCTCGCCTCCATCGCGCTCTTCTTCATGCCGACGTCGAGCACCCTGTGGATGGCCGCCGGGCTCCTGTGGATCCTCGATGCGTCGGTCAACATCTCGATGGAGCCCTTCCGCGCCTTCGTCGCGGACAAGCTGGTGGTGAGCCAGCGGACGGCCGGCTTCGTCGTGCAGTCCTTCTTCATCGGAGTCGGCGCCAGCCTGGCGAACGCACTCCCCCTCGTGCTGAGCAAGCTTGGTGTCGCCGGCACGACGGCCAGCGGCATCCCGCTCACGGTGAAATACTCGTTCCAGATCGGCGCCGTGGTCTTCCTGGCCTGCGTGCTGTGGACCGTCTTCACGACCGACGAGTTCCCGCCGGAGAATCTCGAGGAGTGGAAGCGCGAGAAGGCGGCGCCGTACCGTCCCGGCGACGTGATCCGGGAGATCGTCACCGCCGTGCGCGAGATGCCGGTGACGATGAAGCAGCTCGCCGTCGTGCAGCTCTTCACCTGGCTCGGCCTGTTCTGCATGTGGCTGTTCTTCGTGCCCGCCACGGCGCGGCACGTGTTCGGCGCGACGGACCCGCAGTCGGCGCTCTACACCCAGGGGATCGAGTGGGGCGGCTTCGCCTTCGCCTTCTACTCCATCACCTGCTTCCTCGTCGCCTTCGCCCTGCCCAAGCTGGCCGCCCGCATCGGCCGCAAGGCGACGCACGCCTTCGCCCTCACGTGCGGCGCCATTGGACTGCTGTCGCTGTGGGTGATCCACGACAAGTACATCCTGCTGCTGACGATGGTCGGCGTCGGAATCGCCTGGGCGTCGATCCTCTCCATGCCGTACGCCATTCTCTCCACCGCGCTGCCGGCGAAGCGGATGGGCGTCTACATGGGCGTCTTCAACTTCTTCATCGTCATCCCCGAGATCGTCGCGTCGCTCGGCTTCGGTCCGCTCATCCGCGTCCTGTTCGGCAAGGACAACCCGAACGCGCCGCTGTACGTCGTCATGCTCGGCGGCATCTGCCTGCTCACCGCCGCGGCGTGCGTCTCTCTGGTGCGCGAGGTCGTGGTCGGCGAAGGGAGCGATCGCGACGTGATCCGGGCCGACGAGACGGAACCCTTCCTCGTGCCCGAGTCGGTGCAGCCCGTCCCCAGCACCGGCCTGCTCGACAAGCGATAGGCGTTGCGCGCCACTGCTGCGGGGTCGCGGCGGGCTTACGCCCCTGCGGGCCCCGCCGTATTCTCTCTCGACCCGACGGCCGTTTCGTTCGCCCGTCCCCGCTCCTTCGTTCTTCCCAGGTACATGCGCGCCTTCCTTCACCGGCTCGTCGGCTCCCAGGAGAGCGGACTCGTGCTCGTGGTGGTGCTCGTCACCCTCAGCCTCGCGCTGCTGGCCGGCTCGCACCCCGATCGCCTGACTGGCGCGTCGGTCAACAATTTCTGGAACGCCAACACCCTCGTTCAGACGGCCACCGACGCGAGCTTCTTCGCCATCATGGCGATCGGTGCCACGATGGTCATCATCTCGGGCGGCATCGATCTGTCCGTCGGTTCCATCTACGCGCTCGCTGGCGTGTCGATGGCGCTTGTCCTCCGCGCCATGGGGACGACGAGCAGCGGCGTCACCGTCCTCGCCGGATTCGCCGTGTGCGTCGGCGTCGGACTTCTCTGCGGACTGCTGAACGGAGCGCTCGTCGTCGGGCTGCGTGTGCACCCATTCATCATCACGCTCGGCAGCATGTGGATCCTGCGCGGCATCGCCTTCGTCGCCACCAAGGCGGAGAGC
This sequence comes from Gemmatimonadaceae bacterium, assembly GCA_035692325.1. GTDB lineage: Bacteria > Gemmatimonadota > Gemmatimonadetes > Gemmatimonadales > Gemmatimonadaceae > AG11. The sequence goes on from DASSIC010000341.1 coordinate 3,190, forward strand.
ATCATCGTGCCCGCGCCGGTGACGGCGGTGGTGAAGGCGCCCCTCGGCCTGCCGTCGACGCTGTATCCCGTGCCCATGCTCACGATGCTGGTCATGACCGTGCTGGGGACGATCTATCTCCAGCGCACCGTGATGGGCCGGCACATCTTCGCCTTCGGCGGAAACGCGGAGGCGAGCCGGTTCGCCGGCCTGTCGCTCTCGAAGATCCAGATCGGCGTCTACGCCGTCTCCGGCCTCACCGCGGGGTTGGCGGCGTTCCTCGGCGCCAGCTTCTACGGCTCGGCTTCCTCGGGCGACGCCCAGGGCTACGAGCTGTACGTCATCGCCTCGGCGGTGGTCGGCGGCGCGAGCCTGATCGGCGGCAAGGGCAGCGCGCTCGGCGCCATGCTGGGAGCGCTGCTCATCGTGCTCATCCGGCAGTCCATCCGTACGCTGCACTTCGACCAGAACTACGAGTGGATCGTGATCGGCTGCGCGATCATCATCGCCGTGGTCGTGGACCAGTGGAGCACGCGCGCCGGCGCTCGACGTCTGAGCCTGGCACGGGAGCAGCTGCGAACGGCGGCATGATAGGCGCTTCGCGCCTGCGGGATGACAATGCTCCGCGCGAAGAGACGACTCAATAACGGAGAAACGTGATGACTAACGGATTCAGAACGCTGAGCGCGATCGCCCTCGGCATGGCGATCGCCGGCTGCGCGAAGAGCGAGAAGCCCGCCGACTCGACGCAGGCCGCGGCCGCCGGCGCGTCCGGCAAGAAGTTCACGATCGCCATGATCGGCAAGAGCTCCAACAATCCCGTCTTCCTTGCCGCCCGCACGGGCGCCGAGGCGGCGGCGAAGGATCTCTCGGCGAAGGAGAAGATGAACATCGAGATCGCCTGGCTCACGCCGCCGCAGGAAGACGGCGAAGTGCAGGCGCAGCGCATCCGCCAGGCGGTCAACGACGGCGCCAGCGCGATCCTGATCGCGGCGTCCGACGCCGGCAAGGTCACCGGCGCCATCAACGATGCGGTCGATCGCGGCGTCCCCGTGATGACCTTCGACAGCGATGCGCCGCAGTCGAAGCGCTTCGCCTACTA
>DASSIC010000342.1:0-3020 GCA_035692325.1 Gemmatimonadaceae bacterium
GCCTCGCGCAGCGCCTCGAGCGAGCGATCCCCGGGATCCTCGAACCCCATGCCGTAATACGGCTGGCCCTGTCCGCCGGCGAACCCGGACTGGAGCAGGAAGTCGGCGAGCTTGTCCAGCAGCGACTGGAGATCGACCGCGTCGGCCATCTCCGGCGAGAACTTGCTGTAGGTGTGAAAGCGCATGGCGTGTCCCCCTGCTTCACTAATACCTGCCCGCACGCCGGAGTGCCACCCGGCTCTATATTTCGCCCGTGCCAGCCCAACAGGCCTCGCTCAACCCGTTCCGCGTCGTCATCCGCCACCGGAACTTCCGGATATTCCTGCTCGGCCAGACGCTCTCGCTGATCGGGACGTGGATGCAGACGATGGCGCAGGGGTGGCTGGCGCTCGAGCTGACGAACAGTCCCTTCCTGGTGGGACTCGTCGCGACCGCGACCTCCATCCCGATCCTGCTCTTCACGATGCCGGCGGGCGTGCTGGTGGATCGCTCCGACAAGCTGCGCCTCGTGCGCATCGCGCAGGGCGCGTACCTGCTCGAGGCCACCGCGCTCTGGGCGCTCACCGCCACCCATCGCATCACGATCGGGTCGCTCCTCGGCCTCGCCTTTCTCAGCGGATTGATTGCCTCGATCGAGATCCCGGCGCGGCAGTCGATGTTCATCGACCTGGTGGGGCGCGACGATCTTCCCGAAGCGATCGCGCTCAACTCCAGCGGCTTCAACCTGGCGCGCGTGGTGGGCCCAGGCATCGCGGCGGCGGTCATCGCGAACCTCGGCATCGCCTGGTGCTTCTTCCTCAACGCGGTCAGCTTCGTCGCCGTGCTGATCGGGCTGTTCATGATCGTGCTCCCCGCGCACAAGCCCCATCCCGGGCACGCGCGACCATGGATCGGCGTGCAGGTGGCGATACGCTACATGGGCGAGACACCTCGCGTCCGCGCGCTGATGATCATGGTCACCGTCTACTCCATCCTCGGAGTGCCGGTGCTGGCGCTGATGCCGGTCGTGGCGCGCGAGATGTTTCACCTCGATGCGGCGGGCTACGGGCTGCTGCTCTCCTTTCTGGGCGTGGGCGGACTCGTCGGCGCGCTGTCGCTCGCGGCGGTCGGCTATCGGGTGTCGCGCACGCGCCTCCTCATCGTCGCCTCGATGACGTGGCCGGCGCTGCTCATCCTGTTCTCGTTCACGCGCGCGCCCGCGCTGGGCTACGCGCTGCTGCTCGGGATCGGATGCACGATGATCCTCAACGGCGCGATCGCCAACGGCCTGCTCCAGCAGATCGTGCCGAACGAGCTGCGCGGGCGCATGATGGCCGCGTACGGACTGGTGGTCGTCGGGCTCGCGCAGGTGGTTGGCGCCTTCTCGGCCGGCGTGCTGGCGGAAAAGGCCGGCGTTCGCGTCACGATCGCCGGCGCGGCGGCGGCGATGCTCGTCTACGGGGCGTGGGCCTTCTTCCGCCGCCCCGAGCTGCGCACCCTCGAGGAGGCGAGCACGGCGTGACGATCAGAGGTCTTCGTTGACCAGCGTCGCGCCGAAGCGCTCGCGCGCCAGCCGGGTCACCAGGTCTGCCGAGCCGTCGAGCCCGAGCCGCGCCGTGTTGACGCACAGGTCGTAGTTGGCGAAGTCGCGCCAGTCGCGCTTGAAGTGGTGCTTCACGTATTCCTCGCGGTGGCGGTTCATCTCCGTGACCTTCCTTCCCGCCTCGGGAAAGGGGATGTCCAGCACCTCCACGGCGTAGCGCACCAGCTCTTCGACCGGCGCGTAGCAGAACACGTGCAGCGCGTCGGTGCGCGACGCGAGCATGCACTGGGCGCCGCGTCCCACGAGCACGACGGGGCCGGCGCGCACCGCGTCCTCGATCACCTGGCGCGTCATCAGCACCATGCGCTCCTCGCTCGGCTGCGCGGCGAGGTCGCCCACCATCGGCATCATCTCCGGCGCGCCGAGGGCCATCGCCGTGGCCATGCGCTCGACGAGCGAGGGAACGCGCTCCTCGCGCGCCGACACCTCGGCCGGCGTCATGCGCAGCCGCTGCGCCACCTCCTCCACCACGGCATTGTCGTAGAGCGCCCAGCCAAGTGCGCGCGCGACACGCTCCGCGACCTCGGAGCCTCCAGACCCGTACTGCCGCGAGATCGTGATGACGGCCATCAGTCGTTCCGGTCGCGCGCGAGGTGGCGGACCCGCACCTGTTCGACGACGGAGAAGCCGAGCGCCGACCAGGCCCCTTCCGCATCGGCGCTGCCGGCGACGTTGTGCAGACGCATCTGGTCCAGGCCGCGTGCGCGGGCCCACCGGTCGGCGGCGCGCAGCAATGCGCGCAACACCCCACGCCGGCGGAACTCCGGACGCACGTAGGTGGACGACACGTAGGCGTAGCGCGCCGGCTCGAGCAACGGCGATCCGACTGACTCCACGCAGCGCAACACGCCGACGGCTGTGCCGTCGTGCTCGGCCAGGAAGATCACCTCCATCGTGGAGCGAAGCTGCGCCCCGAACAGTCCGCGCGCGCGCTCGACGACGTCCGATCGCAGCCGTCCATAGATCGGGTGGCTCGGATGTTCCCGGAGGAGGGCGACGCGCAGCTCGACCACCGCGTCGAGATCGCGGAGGGTCGCCGTCCGCACGCGCACGCGCGCCGGCGCGGCGGACGAGAGCTCGACTTCGATGGAGGCTGCGTCGCCGCGCGCGGTGGTCATGGTCAGGCGGACATCCCCCCGCCGAAGAAATCCTCGTTGGAGCGGCGACGGCGCTTCTCCGGCTCGGCGCGGCTGTACATGCCACCGTCGGAGCGCGAGATCCGCTTCCGCGCCACCAGCGCCTCGAGCACCAGCTCGCACGCCGCGACCGTCATCGGTGCGTCGCCCCTTGGCGCCAACCCCACCTTGCGCACCAGATCGATCAGCCCCGGCACCGCGCCGAACGCCTCCTCCATCGCCTCGGAGCGCTCGTCGTCGGTCACCTGCAGCGCGCCCCCCTCGTCGAACCAGATCACGATGTCGTCGACGTTCACGCCACC
>DASSIC010000343.1:0-10635 GCA_035692325.1 Gemmatimonadaceae bacterium
CCGCCTCGGCGTCGTTCATGCCGATGGTGCGGGGATCGGCGAGCTTCGCCAGCTTCGCCCGGTTCGCATCCATGCCCGTGATCAGGCTCTCTGCCGCCACGGCCACCGCGATCATCTCGCGCCCTTCCTCCGTCTTGCCGATCGAGACCACGCGCACCCGCGGGCTCGCCTTCTCGAGCAGGCGGAAGTACGCGTAGACCTCCTTGGAGTACGGGAGGTTGTTTCGCGCCCCGGCGATGTCGCCGAGCACTGCCACTGGCGTCGGTACCGAGGCGGACGCGGGCAGGTAGTCCACCAGTGGAGAAAGGAAGAACTTCTCCGTGGTGTACTCGTGGATCTTCCGCGTGTATGCCGAATCGATCGCCTGCGCGGGGTCGCGTCCGACGCGTGGCGACACGCCGTCGATCACGGCCTGGGCGTTCGTGGCCGGGGCGAGGAGGACGAGGGCGAGCAGGACCGGGAGCGGCAGGCGCATGTGCGGGCGGAAAGTGTGAGGGTGGCGCAACATCCGGCGTCGACCGGAGGGCGTCAAGTCACGGCGTCCACGCGCCATGCAGCGGAGGCGGTCCGGGGCCGATACTTCAGTCAGCCCTCCGTCCCGCGTGCCACCTATCCGATGACGATCGATTACCAGGCGCTCTTCGCGCATGCCGCCGACGGCATGTACGTGCTCGATGCGTCCCTCGTGATCGTCGAGGCGAACGCGGCGTTCGCCGCCTTCGTGGGTGTGCCGCGCGAGTCGCTCATCGGACGTGCGGTGACCGATGTGATCGAGCGTGGCGACCTCCGTGTCCATCCACCGCAGACCGCGGCGGTGGTTCGTGACGGATCGGCGATCACCATGCGCGTGTTCCAGCGCCCCGACGGAACGGTCATCCACGCCGAGGTGGCTGCTTCGCTGCTCGACGAGGGACGCATCCTGTGTGTGGTTCGCGACGTCGGGCGGCGAGCCGCGGTGAGCGCATTGCGGGACTCGGAAGCCCGCTTCCGCGGCGTGGCGGAAAACCTCAACGCCGGACTCGTGGTGACCGATCTCGACAACCGCGCCGTGTACGTCAACGAGCGCATGTGCGAGATGACCGGCTACAGGCGCGAGGAGCTCGAGGGCCGGCAGCTCGCGCCCATTCTCTTCCGCTCCGCGGAGCGCATCGCCGACGCCATGCGACTCCAGCGGCGCCTGCTCGGCGTGCGCGAACAGTATGAAGTGGCTCACCGTCGGCGCGACGGCACGACCTTTCTCGCTGCTGTCTCGGCCTCGCCGCTGCACGACGGTGAGGGACGCGTCGTCGGCACCGTCGGCGTCGTGATCGACGTGACCGAGCGCGATGAATGGGAGCGAGAGATGGCCGCTCGCGAGCAGCGGTATCGACTGCTGTTCGAGGTGACGCCCATGCCGGCGTGGGTCTACGACGTGGAGAGCTACGCGTTCCTCGCCGTGAATCCCGCCGCTGTCGCGCATTACGGCTATACGGAAGAGCAGTTCCTCTCCATGACGATCCTCGACGTGCGGCCGCCAGAGGACATCGAGCGCGTGAAGGCGCAGGTCCAGGCGCGGCGCGCCGGCTTCGAGGGACAGGGTGTGGGCTGGGGGCTCCGGCACCGCAAAGCCGACGGCACCCTGATGGACGTCGACATCATCTCGCATGCCTTCGACTTCGAGGGGCATTCCGCGCGCATCGTGCTCGTGAACGACGTCACCGAACAGGCGCGCCTGCGACGACGCGAGCGGGAGATGGAGCAGCAGCTCCTGCACGCGCAGAAGATGGAAGCCGTGGGCCGCCTCGCGGGTGGCGTGGCACATGACTTCAACAACCTGCTCACCGTGGTCGCGGGCGCCGCCGAGGCGCTCGGTGACGCGCTGCCGGGGGAGAGCGAGCTGCGCGCTGACGTGCAGGACATCCGTCACGCCGTGGAGCGCGGTGCCGCGCTGACGCGACAGCTGCTCGCCCTGGGACGCAAGGAGGTACACGCGCCGCGGCTGCTCGACGTCCATGAAGTCGTCGTCAATGTGGAGCGGCTGCTCTCCCGCGCCCTCGGTCGCGGTACCAGGATGGAGATCCATCGCGGCGCCGGCGATCTGCGCGTCATGGCCGACGCCAGCCAGCTCGAGCAGGTGCTCGTGAACCTCGCGATCAATGCGCGCGACGCCATGCCCGGAGGCGGAAGGCTCGTGATCACGACCGGCGTGCGCGTCCTCGGCCAAGCGGCGGCCGGGGCGCTCGAGCTGTGCGAGGGCGAGTACGTGACGATCGATGTGAGCGACACGGGGATCGGGATGGACGAGACGACGCGCTCGCGTGCCTTCGAGCCCTTCTACACGACGAAGGGGCCGCTCGAAGGAACCGGACTGGGGCTGTCCACCGTCTACGGGATCGTCCGACAGTCCGGCGGGGCGGTCACGCTGGTCAGCGCCCCGGGCGAAGGGACGCGCGTGACCGTGCTCCTGCCAGCCCGCGGAGCTTCGGCGCCCAATGCGCACGCGCCGCTCGGCGCGGCGCGTGATACGCTCGCTGCACCCGAACGGTCGTCGGCGTGCGTGCTGCTCGTCGAGGATGAGCCGCAAGTGCGCGCGCAGGCGCGTCGTCTCCTGGAGCGCTGCGGCTTCCGGGTGTTGGAGGCGATCGACGGGGCCGACGGACTGCGACAGTTCGAGGAGCGCCGCGCCGACATCGACGCCGTCGTTTCCGACGTCGTGATGCCGGTGCTCGGCGGCGTCGAGATGGTGGCCCGGATGCGCGCGCTGGCACCGGAGGTGCCCGTGGTGTTCGTCTCGGGATTCACGGCGGAGGACCGCGATCTTCCGCTCGATGCGCGCACGGTGTTCGTTCCGAAGCCGTACACGCTGGTATCGCTGCGGCTGGCGATCGAGGCGGTAGTCGCCAGCTGAGCAAGCGGCCGGCTCGTTTCCCGCTGCAGCGGTAGCGACGGAAGCGAGGTAAATTCCGGCATGAGCTGTCCACCCGAGGAGCCTGGCGGAATGCGCGCCGACGAGCCGGACGACGAGGCCGATCACCCGGCTGACGAGTCGGACGAGACGAGCGACGAGGAAGCGGAGGAGACGGAGGGAGAAGCCCCTGTCCCGCGAGGCCCGTTCACGCGCGACAACCCCCTCACCTTCATCGTGCCCGAGCCCCTGTTGCTGCGCATCGAGCGGGTGGACCGCCCCGGCGCGGCGCCAGGTGAGCAGCCGGTGGCATTCACCCGGGCCGGACCGCGCGACGTGCTGCTCGCGGTCAACGCCTACCCATCGCAGCTCGTCGACGCCTTCTTCGCCAGCGACGCCTTTGGCGAGCCCGTCATCGTCGTTGGTGCGGCGTGGGAGGAGGACGGCGGCGTTCGCGGCGAACTGTCGACGCTGCTTCCCGAGCGAACGATGCGCGCCATTCAGGAGAGCGTCTCGCCTGAGGAGGAGGACGAGGAAGACAAGGAGGAGCCGTGGGCCGCGTCCGCTTCCCTCACCGGCACTTCCTATGAAGAGGTGGTCGGCAGCGATGAGGACGACGACGAGGACGACGACGACGAGGAGGAGGGCGAGGAAGAGGATGAGGACGCTGAGCCCCATTTCCCACTCGTGATCGGCGCCGTTCTGCGGTTTCCCGAAAACCGGAAGTTCCCGCAGGATTTCGAGCTCGAAGTGGACGACCTCATGCGTGCGATCCTGGAGGGACGAGCGATGGATGCCGGCGAGAAGCGCATCGACAATCTGCTTGGCGGCATCTGATCCGCGCGGCACGAAGCTTCCACTAGGAAACGGACGATTAGCCTGGCGAGTCGGCGGTGCCCTCGCCGCCGCCCTCACCAGCACAGCCGCAGGTGATCTGGTGTCCTGGAGTGTCGATGCGAACGGCCACGTGTTTCCCGCCAATGGCGGTGCGGCCGACGAGGAGTATCCTCACGTGGTCGTGGACCGCGGTGGGACGGAGTGGGCGGTGCGCGAGGTGGAGACGCCGCAGCCCTGGGCGCGCGCTGCGCGCTGTCTCGTGCTGAATTCGCGCGAATGCGTGCGTCGCATCTGGCGTTATCCGTCCAACTGGCGGAAGCTCGACGCCGACGCGCTCCTCCGGCTCGGCGTCGCGGACTGAGGATTCGGCGCGCATCGGCGAAACTGCTGCTCGTGCGCGCGCGTAGGGAGCCCCGGACGCCTACCGGAGCCTCACATGCGCAAGTTCCTCAAGTTCGTCCTCATCGCCGGTGTCGTGTGCTTCATCGGGCTCCCGGTGACGTTCGTGCTCTTCGTGATGGTCATGGCGCTGCTCGGCATCACGATCGGCATCGGATCGGCGATCCTGGCGCTGATCTTCACGGTGCTCAAGGTCGCGCTCATGATCGTGCTGCCCATCGCACTCATCGTGTGGGTGGCCAAGCGACTGATGGCGCCGGAACGGACATACTGACGTCTCGGTTCTTCTAGGCCCGCTTGCCGGGTTGGCCCGATTCGTCCAGTGATCGCCTGACAACCGAAGTACGCCGTCTCCCCCAACCGCCGATGGGCGGTTGGGGGCGGTGTTATGTTCCATTACATGGACACCCATACATCCCGCCGCGATGGCGCCCTGCCCGTCTCGCCGGGGCTCGCCGAGGAGGAGTCGTACCTCCCCGAGCTCGAGACGCCCCCCGACATCGTGCCGGTCGACCGACGCACGGCGCTCATCGCCGGCCTCGCCATCCTCATCGCCATCGGTGCGGGACTCGTCGCGCAGCTCCTGACCGCGCTGATCGCCTTCATCACCAACGTCTCGTTCTATCACACCGTCTCGTTCACTCTCCGCTCGCCGGGAGGCGCCCACGTTGGCGCCTGGGTGATCGTGATTCCCGTCCTCGGCGCGCTGATCATCGGCGTGATGGCGCGGTATGGGTCCGCCGCCATTCGCGGTCACGGCATCCCCGAGGTGATGGAGCGCGTGCTGTACGGCGAGAGCCGCATCCCGGCGCGCGTGATGGTGCTCAAGCCCCTCTCCGCCGCCGTCGCCATCGGCACGGGCGGACCGTTCGGCGCCGAGGGGCCGATCATCGCCACCGGCGGCGCGATCGGCTCGCTGGTCGGGCAGATTCTCCACGGCAGCGACGACGAGCGGAAGACACTCCTCGCCGCCGGTGCCGCGGCGGGCATGGCCGCCACATTCGGCAGCCCGATTTCGGCCGTGCTGCTCGCCGTCGAGCTGTTGCTGTTCGAGTATCGCGCGCGCTCGCTCATCCCCGTCGCCCTCGCCGCTGCGGCCGCGACGGCGGTGCGCGTGGCGTTCCGCGGCAGCGGCACCGACTTCGCCATCGGCACCCTGGCCCAGGCACACGGCGAGGCGCTCGTCTTCTATACGTTGATCGGCGCGATCGTCGGCGCCGCGGCCGCATACGTCACTCGCATCACCTACGGCATCGAGGATCTGTTCGAGAAGCTGCCCGTGCACTGGGCATGGTGGCCCGCCATCGGCGCCGTCTTTCTCGGCGTCATCGGCTACTTTCAGCCTCGCGTGCTGGGCATCGGCTACGAGAACATCACGAGCATCATCAACGGCGAGATCGTCGGCTCGGCGCTCGCCGTCTTCGTCATCGCCAAGTTCCTCGCCTGGTCGATCTACCTCGGCAGCGGCACCTCCGGGGGCACGCTCGCACCTCTCTTCACCGTGGGCGGCGGTCTGGGAGCGCTGCTCGGCAGCGGCCTGGCGATCTGGATGCCGAGCGCGCACGTCGATCCGCGCATCGCGGCGCTCGTCGGCATGACGGCCATGTTCGCCGGTGCCTCGCATGCCCTGCTCGCCGCCATCGTCTTCACCTTCGAGATCACCCGCCAGCCATTCGGCCTGCTTCCGCTGCTGGCTGGCGGCACCGCGGCGTACTTCGTCTCGCTGCTGCTCAACCGCAACTCCATCATGACGGAGAAGCTGGCGCGGCGCGGCGCGATCGTCCGGGTCGAGTACACGGCCGACTACCTGGCGCAGCGGCTCGTCCGGGATACCGCCCTGCGAGATGTCGTCGCCCTGCGCGCGAGTGACACCCTCGGGCAGGTGCGCCGGTGGCTTGGCTCCCGCGCCGACGGCAGTTCGCACCAGGGCTTCCCCGTGCTCGATGATGCTGGTCTCCTCGCCGGCGTGCTCACGCGACGTGACCTGATCGGCAGCACGGAAGACGAGTCGGTGCCGCTGTCGGCGCTCGTGACCCGCCCGCCGGTGGTGGTGTTCGCCGACAACACGATGCGCGACGCCGCCGATCAGATGGTGCGGGCGTCGGTCGGGAGACTTCCGGTGGTGGAGCGACACGCCCCGCGGCGGGTGATCGGCATGATCTCACGCTCCGATCTCCTGTCGGCGCACGCCGGCCGGCTGAACGCGGGTGAGCGCAAGCGCGGCCGGGTAAAGCTGTAGCGGGAAGGAGCCGTGACTTGGGGGTGCTCTCGACTGTCATTGAGAACACCGCCCCCGGTCCCTCTTCTCGCCTCGTGACGACTCTCACCGATCTCGGACGTCGATCACGCCTGGCCGTCCTCGTCGTCATTGCGGCGGCCGTGGCGATGCTCGGCGTGCTCGTGGCGCAGACGTCCGATCAGGGCACCGAGGCCGTGCTCCAGAACGCCGTCGCACGTCAGGGGTTGTTGAGCGAGCGGCTCATGTCCGCGGCGCTCGCCACACGTTCCGCGCCGCCCGCCGAGCGCGCGCTCTGGCAGCGGCGCACCGAGGGAGCGGCGCGCGAGTTCCGCGACGCAGCGGCGCGGCTCCGCGGTGAGCATCCAGGCGGTCCGGTCTTTCCCCCCGAATCTCCCGCCGCGCGCACCTACGCCGCACTGGCGGACGAGCAGGCCGAGCTGATCGCGACGGCGGCAGAAGCCGCGACGGGCCTGGAATCTCGAGCGGCGGAAGATTCCCTGGTGTCGCGCCAGTGGCGCTTCGTGGGCTCGCTCGAGCGCGTCGTCGCCGAGCTGGAAGACGAGTCGGCGCGCCGTATCGACCGTCTCGTGCAGGTCGAGGCGGCGTGCGTCATTCTGCTGCTCGCCGCGCTGGGCCTGGGTGTCCGCCTCGCGGTGCAGCCCACCGAGATGCGTCTGCGCGAGATGGTGGACGCGCTGGCCGAGAACGATGCCCGAACGCGTGCCATGCTCGATGCGATGGACGAGGGGATGCTGCTCACCGACGGCGAGGGGCGATTCATCTCCTGGAATCCGAGTGCGCTGCGCATCCTCGGCATCGAGGGTCCGGATCCCGAAGGGGCGCTGCAATCCGTCGCGCGTCGACTGGTCGACGAACGCGGGGAGACGCTCGGCGTCGATCGGTTGCCGAGTCGCATCACGATTCGCTCCGGTGAACCGCTGAGGAACGTCGTGCTGGGCGTGAAGCGCGACGACGATCGCACGATCTGGCTGTCCGAGAACACGCATCCGCTCTTTCGCGCGCCAGGCGAACCGCCGTACGCCGCGTTCGCCGTCTTCCGCGACGTGACCGCGGACCGGCGGATCGAGGAGGAGCGCGCGGCACAGGCCGAGGCGCTCGAGCTGCAGAATCAGGAGCTCTTGCAGCAGGCCGATGCCCTGGAGCGTGGTCAGGCGCTGTTCCGCTCGCTGGTCGACACCGCGGGGAGCGCGATCGTGGGCCTCGACCTCGACGGCCGCGTGTTCGAATGGAATCGCGAGGCGGAAGCGCTCTTCGGCGTGCGGCGCGCCGACGCCATCGGGCGCGACTACGCGGAGACGTTCGTGACGCCGGTGCATCGCGAGAAGATGCGCAACGGCATCGCCGCCGTGCTCGCCGGCAACCCGCTGCGCAACCTCGTCGGCCCCGTGAAGACGCGGGCCGGAGAGCGGCGCACCGTGATCTGGAACATTACGCCACTGCGCGCCGCGCCCGACGAGGCCGCGCACGGCCTCATCGCCGCGGGGCTGGACATCACCGATCGCGAAGCCTCCGACGAGCGATTCCGGATCCTGTTCGAGCGATCCTCGGACGCGCACCTGCTCTACGACGAGTCGGGGGTCATCGACTGCAACGACGCGACGCTGCGCATGCTTCGCGCGGACAAGAAGGAATCCGTGCTCGGTCGCAGCCCGATCGACCTGTCACCGCGCCGCCAGGCGGACGGCCGGCTGTCGGTGATCGTGGGAGAGCAGATGCGCCAGCTGGCGCGACTGCGCGGCTACTATCGGTTCGAGTGGGTGCACCAACGTTCCGACGGCACCACCTTCCCCGTGGAGGTGACGCTCACGCCGGTGCGACTGAACGGGCGCGACGTGATCCTCTCCGTGTGGCACGACATCGCCGAGCGAAAGGGTGTGGAGGACGCGCTGCGCACGGCGAAGGAAGCGGCGGAATCGGCGAACCGCACCAAGAGCGAGTTCATGACGCGCATGAATCACGAGCTGCGCACGCCGCTCACCGCGATCATCGGCTTCTCGCGCGTGCTGCTCCAGGGCAAGGAGGGCTCGCTGCAGCCGGGAGTGCACCGGTACGTGGAGCGCATCCGCGTGAACGGCATGCATCTGCTCTCCCTCATCAACCAGATCCTCGACGTCGCCAAGGTGGAGGCCGGACGGATGGAGCTGGAGATGGACACGGTGTCCGTGGACGGCCTCGTGCGCGACACGCTCGCGATGCTCGAGACGACGGCGGAGGCGAAGGGTCTGGTCGTGCGCGGCGAGCTGCCGCTGCGCGTGGCCCCGATCGTGACGGATGAGGGCAAGCTCCGGCAGATCCTCATCAACCTCGTGGGGAATGCGATCAAGTTCACCGCCGAAGGAGAGGTATGCGTGCGTGTGACGACCGATCCGTCGACCCATCGCCCCGTGTCGATCACCGTCGTCGATACGGGCATCGGCATTCCGTACGAGCGCCAGCGCAAGGTGTTCGATCCATTCGAGCAGGGCGATTCGTCCACGCGCCGCCAGTTTGGCGGGACGGGACTCGGCCTCTCGATCGTGAAGACGTTTGCTGGCCTGATCGGGGCCCGCGTAGCGGTGGAGAGCGAGGTCGGGCGAGGCACGTCGTTCACGCTGACGCTGCCGGAACGGGACCTGGTGCGGGAGTCCCAGCGAGTCGCTGACCGCCGGACCGTCTGACCCTCGAGCGTCATCGCGTCCATCGACGCTGGCGCGGAGCGTGTCCCGTCCGGCACATTTCAGGTCCCGCGATACGGACTCCCTCCGATTCTGCCTGATGCGCTCCACGACCGCTTCCGCCACCACCCTCGCGCTCCTGCTCGCCGCTGCCTGCGGCCCATCCAACCCTCCTCCGGAGGGAACGCCGACGCCGACGCAGCGCGGCGGACGTGACACGCGCACTGGTGTCCTGCTGGACACGATGCGGCGCAACACGGTGATCGAGAACGCGCGTCCCGACGCGCCCGCGCGGGCGGGGATGCTCGTCGTCGCCAATCAGCAGGGAGCGAGCGCCACGGTCGTGAACGCCACCACGATGCAGACGATCGCGACGCTGCCGGTGGGGAACGGGCCGCACGAAGTGGCGGTGTCCCCCGATGGACGCTGGGCCGTCGTCAGCATCTACGGCGATCGGACGGCGCCGGGCAACACGCTCGCGGTGATCGACCTTGCCGCGTCGACCCCGGTGGTCAGCCGGACGATCGATCTGGGACAGTATACGCGCCCGCATGGCGTCGCCTTCGTGCTTGGCGGCGGGAAGCTCGCCGTCACCAGCGAGACGACGCAGCGGCTGGTGCTCGTGGACTTCACGAGCGGAAAAGTGGATACCTCGCTCGCCACCAACGGACGCGGCTCGCACATGGTGGCCGTGCGGCGCGACGGGCGTCACGCCTGGACAGCGAACATCCAGGACGGCACCGTCACGGAGTTCGACCTGGACCTCCGCCGCACCGGTCGCAGCTTCCCCGCGGCATCCATGGATGAAGGGATCGCCACTACTCCCGGCGGCACCCAGGTCTGGGTGGGGAGCAACGATCAGCACGTCGTGACCGTGCTCGACGCCGCCAACACCCAGAAGCTCGCCACGATCGAAGGGTTCGGCTTTCCCTACCGCATCGGCATCTCGCGCTCCGGCCGCGTGGCGGTCGTGAACGACCCGGTGAGCAACCGGATCTGGATCTACGAGGTGCCGACGAGAAAGCGCCTCGAGGAGATCGATCTGTCCAAGGTGTCCGGCATCCGTGTGCCCGCCGGCGGCCAGCCCGGGCAGGAAGGTGCGGGCCCGGAGGGCGTGACCTTCGACCCGATCGCCGACTTCGCGTACGTGACGCTCCACGGCACCAACCAGGTGGTCGCGGTCGATCTCTCGCAGCTCAAGGTGGTGGGCTTCGGTCCAGTGGGGGCGGGTCCGGACGGGATCGCCTACTCACCCCTGACGCCGCGCCGCTAGGGATCTCGCCCGCGGGTCGTTACGCGCGACCCGGCAGCCACTCCGCGAGGCCGGCCCACACCGCGGCATCCTGCAGCAGCAGCGTCAGGAAGTACGTGACCACTTCGTCCGCCGGGTATTTCGCCGCCACCACGTCGGCTGCTCGCTTGACCTTCGCGTCGTCCTGCGGCCCGACCTCGGTCGTATCGGAGTCGATTCGGCCGTTGTCGTTCGCGATCCCGAGCTCGTCCAGGAAAGCCGCCATCATGGGGCGGCGATGCCCCAGGTGCAGGTCGACGATGTAGGCGCTGAGCAGCTGCACGTCGTCGAGGGGGAGGCGGGCCGCCTC
>DASSIC010000344.1:0-2009 GCA_035692325.1 Gemmatimonadaceae bacterium
TTCGAGAAGAAGGAGCTCAAGCGCTGCGTCTTCGAGCACGTCTACTTCGCCCGCCCCGATTCCCGCATCTTCGGCGGGTCGGTCGATCGCGCGCGCCGCGCGCTCGGACGTCGCCTCGCGCAGGAGTGCCCCGCGCCCGGCGCGGAGCTCGTGTTCAGCGTTCCCGACTCCTCCAACTCGGCGGCGATCGGCTTCGCCGAGGAGAGCGGGCTGCCGTACGAGCTGGCGCTGATCCGCAATCACTACGTGGGGCGCACCTTCATCCAGCCCACCCAGGCCACACGCGACGCGAAGGTGCGGCTCAAGTACAACGCCGTGCGCGAGGTGCTCGAGGGCAAGCGCGTCGTGATGGTGGACGACTCGATCGTGCGCGGCACGACGACGCGCGGGCTGGTGCAGCTCGTGCGCGCCGCCGGAGCAGCGGAGGTGCACATGCGAGTCAGCTCGGCGCCCGTGACGGGGCCCTGCTACTACGGCATCGACACCCCGAGCCGCGAGGAGCTCATCGCCTCCGACCACACCCTGGAGGAGATTCGCGCCTCCCTCGGCGTCGATTCACTCGGCTACCTCTCGCTCGATGGCATGCTGCAGTCGGTGCCCGGCGGCCCGCACGGCTTTTGCCATGCGTGCTTCTCCGGCGACTATCCGACGCCGCCGCCGACCGATCCGGACAAGCTGCGCTACGGGTGCGGCTGCTGATCGGTCCCAGACGAACCACCTCGACGAGACTTCATGCCCCGATCGGTCTACTTCTTCGGTAACGGAACCGCCGAAGGCACGAAGGACATGAAGGCCGTGCTCGGCGGCAAGGGGGCCAACCTCGCCGAGATGACGAACCTCGGCGTCCCCGTGCCCCCGGGCTTCACGATCGCCTGTGACGTGTGCATCGCGTATCTCCGCGATGGCGTCGTCACCGAAGCGCTGCGTGAGGAAGTCGAGTCGAATCTCGCGCGGCTCGAGGCCACGAGCGGCAAGGTATTCGGCGATGCCGAGGCGCCGTTGCTCGTCTCGGTGCGCAGCGGCGCCCCGATGTCCATGCCGGGGATGATGGAGACGATCCTCAACCTCGGGCTGAACGACCGCACCGTGCTGGGGCTCGCGCGCGCGAGCGGGAACGCCCGCTTCGCCTACGACTCGTATCGCCGCTTCATCCAGATGTACGGCGACGTCGTGCTCGGCGTCGCGCATCACAAGTTCGAGCAGCTCCTCTCCACCAAGCGCCTCACCGCCGGCGTGGAGACCGACTCCGAGCTGAGCGAAGAGCAGCTGCGCAACCTCGTGGAGGAGTACAAGGCGCTGATACGAGCGTCCACCGGACGCGAGTTTCCAACGACTCCGGTCGAGCAGCTGTGGGGCGCGATCGAGGCGGTCTGGAAGTCGTGGACGCTCAAGAAGGCACAGGACTATCGAAAGCATGCCGGTATTCCGGATACGCTGGGCACGGGCGTGAACGTCGTCTCCATGGTGTTCGGCAACCTCGGTGACGATTCCGGCACCGGCGTGGCCTTCACGCGCAATCCGAGCACCGGCGAGCGGAAGTTCTACGGCGAGTTTCTCGTCAACGCACAGGGCGAGGACGTCGTCGCCGGCATCCGCACGCCGCTCAGCATCGACGAGATGGCGCAGCGCCTCCCGGGCGCCTACGAGGAGCTGCTGCAGACGCAGGATCGCCTGGAGCGGCACTACTGCGACATGCAGGACATCGAGTTCACGGTGGAGCGCGGCAAGCTGTACCTGCTCCAGACGCGCACCGGCAAGCGCACTGCGGCGGCCGCCGTGCGCATCGCCACCGAGATGGTGGCCGAGGGGATGATCGACACGCGCGAAGCGGTAACGCGCGTGCCGGCGGATCAGCTCGACCAGCTCCTGCATCCCGTGATCGACCCGCGCGTGCGCGCGACGCCGATCGCCACGGGGCTCCCCGCGAGCCCGGGCGCGGCGAACGGCGTCGCCGTGTTCGACGCCGACGAGGCGGTGCGCCGCGCCGGCCAGGGCGATCCGGTGATCCT
>DASSIC010000345.1:0-4465 GCA_035692325.1 Gemmatimonadaceae bacterium
CCGGTGATGGCGCCCATGAACAGCTTGAACAGCATCAGCCCCTGCTGCACCTGCGCGACACGGTCGGCTCTGTTGGCCACCGCCACGCGATCCTTCCACGTGCTGCCATAGCGCGTCGCGAGCCAGCGTTCGATGCGCGACTTGGCGGCATCGACGTCCTCCACGCGATGCGCGCGCACGATGATCGATGGCGAGAAGGTGCCGCCGGGCGGGAGCATGGCGGCGACCATGCCGACGGGTACCACGGCGAGCGCGGTCATCTCCGAGCCGGTGCCGGCAAGGATGCCCACGACGGCGGCGCGCACGGCGCCGATGGTAACGCTGTCGCCGGGTCCGAGTGGCGATCGATCGGGTGCGGCCAGGGTGCGCGCCGCCTTGCGCGTGAGCAGCGCGACGGGCGCGCGCGCTTCTGTATCCGTGAAGAGTCGGCCCGCCTGCACGGTGATCCCCTGCGTGCCGAACAGCGCCGGCGCGGTGCCCATGAGCTGCACGGCGCGAGGCGTGCCGGCCACCGTCGTGAGCGCGACGTCGCTCGCCGTCCCGCCGGCCACGGCGAGAGGACCAAGGCTCGCCGCGAGCGCATCGACGTCGGAGATCGTGAACCGCACCGGATCGGCGACGGGAACGTTCGCCCCGTCCACCTGTCGCACGCGCCGCGCGGAGATGCCGATCGCCTGGAGATCGGTCGTCTCGCCGATCTGGTTGCGGAGAAACCGCTCCATGCCGTCGCCGAGCGAGAGCACGGCGACGAGCGACGCGACACCGATGACGATGCCGAGCGTCGAGAGAAAGGTGCGAAGCGGATTGCCGCGGAGCGTGTCGAGGCTCACGCGGAAGGAGGCCGACAGGAGAGGGAGCACGGCCAATCTACGCTCCCCCTCCGTCGGAGGTTTCGCTCAGCGCATGCTGAGGAAGCGGAACCAGCTGTAGGCGTAGGGAACGATGATCATCGCCAGCACGATGGCGATGAGGACGAAGACGAGGCGTAGACCTCCGCGCTGGCGCGCGAGCGCGATCTTCTGCCGCTCCACAGCCAGCTTCTGGGTCTCGATGGACTCCCGCTGGCCGGCGAGCGCCTCCTTCTGGCCGGCGAGCATCTGTTCGGCGACGGCCACCTGGCGGCGGTGCAGCTCGACGAGCTCGGAGAGGAGTGTCTCGGTGCGATCGGACATGTCGTGCGTTGGTGAGAGTATCGATGTCGTCCTGAGCCGAAGGCGAAGGACCTGCACTTTCGGTAACAGGACGCGGCAGACAGCCGCGCTGTCACGGCTAGTGCGCGTCGGCCGGCATCTCGGCATGTGCGCCCGGCCGCCGGAGCAGCAGGATCGCTGGCGACACGAACACGATCAGCACGAACAGCCAGGCGTCGTTGAAGCTCAGCATGGACGACTGCTGCATGACCTGGCCGTTGAGCGCCTGAAGCGCGGCGTTCTTGGCGTCGAAGGCGTTCATCCCGCGCGCGATGAACCCGCGGGTGAGCATCTGGATCCGTGTGTCGGTCATGATTTCCCCAGCCGACAGGTTGCTCACGAGGTCCGCGTGATGGAATTCGCGATGCTTCGCGACGTAGTTCGCGAGCACGGCGATGCCGAACGAGCCGCCGAGCTGGCGCGAGAGGTTGATCAGCCCCGCCGCCTGCTGTGCTTCACCGGGCTCGAGGCTGGCGTGGGCACCGCGGCGGTGATGAGGCCAGCGAGGATGAGCCAGCGGTAGCGTCGGACGAAGGCCGCGGCATCCTGGGCGCGATGCTCGGCCGTGACGGTCAGGGTCTTCTGGGACATCAGTAGGAGGCTGTTCGGCTGGATGGCGTCGGTTCGCGGGCGATATCGCGAAACCCGGGCCGATTCGACACGAAGGGCGGGAGACGCGATTGCGTTCCCGCCCTTCCCAGTATCGGCCGACATCGCCGCCATCCCGTGCCGCGCTTCGCCGGAACGGAGAGCCGGCGAAGCGCTCAGGGGAACGCAGATTTCACAGATTGCGCAGATTTTCGAGGATCACACTCATGTCGCTTTGTCACATCTGCGAAATCTGCGAAATCCGTGTTCCAGCAAGCAGTTCTCATGTGGTCGTCCCTGCGCGCATGACCTTGTCGAGTGTAATCGGCAGCTCCCGCACGCGTACGCCGGTGGCGTTGTAGACAGCATTCCCGATCGCGGCCGCCACGCCGGTGATGCCGATCTCGCCGATCCCCTTCACTCCGATCGGGTTCACGTAGGGATCCACTTCGTCCACGAACGTCACGTCGAGTGAGCCGATATCGGCGTTGACCGGCACGTGATACTCCGCGAGGTCGGCGTTCACGTAGCGCCCAGTGCGCGGGTCGACGAGCGTCTCCTCCTCGAGCGCCATGCCGATCCCCCACACGATCCCGCCCTGGAGCTGGCTGCGCGCCGTCTTTGCGTTGAGGATCTTCCCCGCCCCGTACGCGGCGACGACGCGTGGGATGCGGATCTCACCGAGCTCGCGATCGACCCGCACCTCGACGAACACCGCCCCGAACGCGTGCGACGAGCGCGCCGCTCCGTCGCGGCTGGGCGCGGTATCCGCCTTCGCCTCCACCATGCCGTTCGGTTGGCGACGCAGCAGGGCGGCGATCGGTTCGGCCTTCGACGAGTCGTTCGTCATGAACAGCCGGCCATCCGCCGCGCTCACCGCGCTCGCGAGCGCTCCGTGCAGCGGTGACGCCGTATCGGCGATCGCCAGCGCCGCGAGCTTCTCGCGCGCCGACATGCACGCCGCATGGACGGCGCTTCCCGTCGACGCCGCCGTCATCGATCCGCCACTCACGGGGCTCGGCGGCATCCGCGAATCTCCGAGCTCGAACCGCACCTGCTCCGGTGGGAGGCCGAGCGCGTCGGCGGCGAGCTGGGTCATGACCGTGTACGTGCCGGTGCCCAGATCCTGCGACGCCGTCTGCACGAGCGCGCGCACCGTGCCCGAGGCGTCGGTCGTGAGCCGCACCGACACGGACGCCGGCATGCGCATCGTCGGATAGGTCGCCGATGCCATTCCGTAGCCCACGAGCACGTTCCCGTCGCGCATCTCGCCCGGCGTCGCCGAGCGTTTCGTCCAGCCGAACTTCTCGGCGCCGACGCGATAGCACTCGCGCAATGACTTGCTGCTCCATGGCTTGCCGGACGTCGGATCGGTCTCGGCGTAGTTCTTCAGCCGCAGTTCCACCGGGTCCATGCCGAGCGTCGCCGCCAGCTCGTCCATCGCGCTCTCGAGGGCGTAGGTGCCCGGCGCTTCGCCCGGCGCGCGCTGGAAGGTGGGCGCACCGAGGTCGAGCTTCACCAGCCGATGCGACGTCTCGATGTTCGGTGACGCGTAGAGCATGCGCGTCACGTTGGCGCAGGATTCGGTGTAGTCCTCGAACCGCGACGTGTGAGACACGCTCTCGTGGCGCACCGCGGTCAGGGTGCCGTCACGCTTCGCGCCGAGGATGACGTGCTGCTCCGTCTGCGGCCGGCCTCCCACGGGGCCGAACATCTGCCGCCGCGTGAGCACCAGCTTGACCGGGCGATTGACGACGCGCGCCGCCATCGCCGCGAGGGGCACCTGGGACCACATCAAGCCCTTGCAACCGAATCCACCGCCGACGAAGTGCGACACGACGCGCACGTTCTCCGGCGCGACGCCCATGATGCCGGCCAGCGCATCGCGCTCGCCCATCACGTATTGCGTCGCGTCCCACACGGTGAGCTTGTCCCCCTCCCACGCCGCGATGGTGGCGTGCGGCTCCATGGGATTGTGGTTCTCGATCGGCGTCGTGTAGAACGCGTCGATCTTCGCGTCGGCCTGCGCGAGGCCGGCCTGCACGTCACCGTGCCTCGTGTCCGGCTGTCCGCCGAACCCGGGAGGCGGCGCGTAGCCGGTGCCCTTGTTGGCGCGCATGTCGAGCGTGGGCTTGCGCGTGCTGCCGTAGCGCACCTTCACGAGCGACGCCGCATCGGTCGCGCGCTCCAGGGTGTCGGCGACGACGAGAGCGACCGGCTGGCCGTTGTAGCGCACGCCGTCGTCCTGCATGAGCGACAGCGCGTTCGTCACGAGCATGCCCTGCTTCTTCATCGCCAGCTTGGGCGCGTTCAGGTGCGTGATGACGCGCACGACGCCGGGCACCGCGTCGGCCGACCTGGTATCGATGCTGGTGATGCGTCCGACGGGCACGGTGCTGGTGACGATCACCGCGTACGCCACGTTCGCCGTCGGGAACTCGGCGGCGTAGCGCGCGCCGCCGGTGACCTTGAGGCGTCCGTCCACTCTGTCCATCGGTGCGCCGACGGAAGGCGCCGCGCCGGTCACGATGTCGTGGGCTCTCGTCGAGGTAGTCATGGTCAGCCCATCGCCGCAACTGTGGTGAGCGCGCGCACGAGGGTGCGCTTCGCGAGCTCGATCTTGAAGCCGTTCTCCGACTGCGCCTTCGCGCCGCGCAGCGCCTCTTCGGCCGCGGCGCGGAAGGTCG
>DASSIC010000346.1:0-2947 GCA_035692325.1 Gemmatimonadaceae bacterium
CCGACGTTTCCCCGATCAGCGCGGCGCGGCCGACATCCACGCTGGCTGACTCGATCCCCCCGGTCAGACGCGGAACGACGTCGATTCCGCGACCGATCGCGTGCGCCGCGTCGGCGAGCTTGCGACGCAGTCGCCGCTCCAGCTCGAGCAGTACCTCACCTCTCGCGGGCGGCGCGATCAGGTAAGCCTGAACGACGGCGCCGCCGCCGGGACGACGAACGCGCCCGACCCGCTGCGCCAGCCGCGCCGGATTCCATGGCAGATCCAAATGCACCACCACGCTCGCATCCTGCAGGTTCATCCCCTCAGAGAGCAGGTCGGTGGCGATGAGCAGCGTGACGCGCTCGAGCTCCGCCGGTTCCGCCGCGCCCAGCGCACTCGGGGCGAAGCGTTCGAGCAGCGCTCGGCGCGGGAGGCGACCACTCGCGATGTGCGCGTCGGTGGCCGTGAGCAGTGCGACGCCAGGATCTCCACGCATGCGGGCGAAGTACGCGCGGGCCGAACCGGCGAACTCGGTGAAGGCCAGCACGCGCTCCCCAGGATGCGCTGCGCGAAGGCGGCGCAGCGCGTCCACTCTCGCATCGTCGGGATCTGCAGTCGCCGTGATCCCCCCCTCGAGCCGCGTCAGCGCTTCGTGCTCACGCGCGACCGCGCCGGCCAACTCCACAGCGTTTTCGGCGTCGGTCGCAGTCGTCGCGAGCAGCGATGCGAAGCCGAGCTGGATCGCGTCCTCCGCGCCGGTCCAGGCCGAGAGGTCACGCCTCGTCGGCACGCGGCCCACGACGACGCTCTGCTCGATCGCCGCAGCGATGCGTCGTCGTCGGAGAATCGCGGCGGTGAGCGCGGCGCGTGTCGACGCCCAGGCTCGCACCAGTCCGATCGTGCGCAACACGCCGGCGTCGCCGCCGTCCGCCGGTCGCGCCGGTGAAGGCAGCGCGAGGATCGCGTCGAGCACGGCGCCGTCATCGACCGAAGGATGTACCCACACCGGCGCCGCGACCGTCGGGAGACCGATGTCGTCCGACGCGCCGCGAACGACGAAGGTGGCGAGCGCCGCATCGTCGAGCGTGAACGCTCTCGCTCCATGAAAGAGAGCAATTTGGGCCGCGAGATCCTGCCGACGATTCTGGAGCGGCGTGGCCGAAAGCAGGAGAAGTGGAGTGCCGGACGCGAGCGACGCGAGCGCAGCGTATCGCCGGGCGCGCATGGAGCGAAAGTGGTGCGATTCGTCCACCACGATGCCGCCGCAGGGCAAGGAGGGCATGCGACCGCGGCTCAGCGCCTCGTGTGAGATCATGGCGCACGGCACGCCGGCGCGCCGCATGGCGTCGTCCCAGGTTGCCCGCAGTGCCGCCGGCACGACGACCAGCGGCCGCCTCCATCGTCGCGCGATCGCGAGGGCGACGTAGGTCTTGCCACGCCCCACGTCGTCCGCGAGCAGGCACCCGCCATTTCGCGCCAGTGCCATCGCGACGCGGGCGGTCGTCGCGCGCTGATCGTCGCGCAACGTGATGGAGCCAAGCTGCGCATCCACCGGCGGCGGCACGCACGCGGCCGCGATGGCCGCCCGTGTCGCACGCAGATGCAGCTCGGTCAGCCGCACCACGCGACGAGCGGCGCCATGTCGCACCTCCGCAAGCGATACGCGGCGCAGGCTGCGTCGTGCAGCTCGTCGTCCGTCGGTGCATCGCCCAGCAATGCGCGCTCGGCGAGTGGTGCGAGAATCTCGCGGGCACGCGGCCAGTCCCGCGGCAGCGGCAGCAGCGTCACCGTCCACGCGAGGTAGCGATGCCAGCCGCCGCGAGCCGGCTCGGCCACGGCGTTGAGCCAGGCCGCGGCAACCGGCGAGTTGAGCAGCGTCGTCAGCGTCAGCGCATCCACGTTGTCGTCGCAGGGAACGACATAGCAGCTGTTGAGCGGCACGGTGTTGTCGCCGGCTCCGAGGAGGGCGGCCCGTGGCCGGCGTCCGAAGTCGCTCCAGACCACGCGAGAGCGCGAACAGTCGGCGGCCTCGGTGCGGAAGAGCGCCCACCAGACGCCCGTGCCACGCAGATCGGCGCGGGCGCGCAGTCGCCGCCGCCATGGCGCCAGCCACCGAGCGGCCTCGCTCGGCAGCGAGGTGAGCGGCGCGCCACCGTCGGCGTGCGTCCAGATGATCGAGCGCCTCGATGGCGGAACGCGCCACGCGGCGACGGAGTCGCCACGGAGCAGCGGGCGCAGCATCGACCACTCGAGCGAGCCGGCCCGTCCACGATACTCGATGCGGGCGAGCTCGCCCTGCGCACCCACCGCGTCGACGACGAACGCATCGTTGCATCCGCACTTCACGCCGAGTGTCACCCGGCCAAGCGCGCTCTCGCCAAGTGATCGTCCGTGTGCGCGAAGGTGATCGAATGCGCGGCGGGCATCGGGGGGCAGGAGCAGCCATGGACTGGTGCTGTCCGCTTCATCGAGGCGAAGGTTGCCGTGGTACGCTGGCCAGGTCACGTCGAGCGAACGGCGTCGGACCGCGACGATCGTCTCGCCGCCGCGAGCCGCGCCCCGGGTCGCGATGAGAATTGACGGGTACACCGCGGCGTCGAACGAGCACGGCGCTTCGCTCCAGTCCTCGAGTCGTCGCAGCGCGCACTCTTCGTCCACCAGTCGGCGCACGGCGCCGCCGGAGAGCGATCGCCACAGCTTGGCGGGCAGGAGCAGGGCGATGCATCCGCCGTCGCCCGAGGAGGTGGCGGGAGCCGCAAGCCCGATGCTGCGCTCGACGAACAGCGCGGCAAGATCGATCTGCGTACCGAAGCCCGAGCTCCGCGCGTCGAGCGCGGGCTCCCAGCCCGCCTCGCGATACACGCGAAACGCGGAACGGAGTGCCACGCGCGATGCGGGGGGAATGTTGTGCAGCCGCACCCACGGCGGATTGCCGATCACCAGCCGGAAGCCACCCCGGGCGTGC
>DASSIC010000347.1:0-2090 GCA_035692325.1 Gemmatimonadaceae bacterium
CGCGGACGCGGCTGATCGGCGCCGATGCCTACGCGCGCTGGTACGGACTGCCGCCGGCGGAGAGCAATGAGCCGCCGTATACGATTCAGGTGGTGCCCGATTCACTCGCACCGCGCGCGTCGATCCGCTGGCGTCGCGAAGGAACGGAGCTGCACGGCGACTGGCCGGTGAGCAGTCAGGCGGGACCGGCGCGCGCGCACGTTGAGGTGGACCTGCGCGGGCTCGACTCGCTGATACCGCGTGGCGGGTTGCTGCTCCTGCTCGACCTTCTCGCCGTGGCGCTCGTGTGGATGCTGGGCGCGGTCGCCGACGGGCGCGCCGGCCGCTGGCTGCGCCTGCGGCGGCAGCGGGTGCGCAGCTACCGCACGCGCCTCTCGCTCGGCCTGTTCCTCTTCTTCCTCGTCCCGGCTGCGGCCTTCGCCGTCTGGTCGTGGCGGCAGCTCTTCGACGACGCCCAGGCGTCGCGACGCCTGCTCGTCACCGAGACGATGCGCGCCGTGCAGGGGGGCAGCCGCCCCGACTGGCTCCGCGCCGAAAGCGTTCGACTGGACACGAAGCTGCTGCTGTATCAGGCCGGCGTGCTCGTGGATGCGAGCGATTCGCTGTTCGCCGGCCTCGCGCCGATGGGCACGCTGATGCGTCCCGAAGTCGCGCTGGAGCTGGGCGTTGCAGAGGAGGTGAGCGCGACGCGGCCGGAAGCGCTGCCCGGCGCGACGGGCATGCTCGGCTATCGAGTGCTGCCGGCCGCCGTCGGGCCCAGCCTCGTGATCGCCGCGCCGGCGCGCGTCGACGACGTGCTCCTGGATCGCCGCCGCCGCGATCTGAGCGTGCTCGTGCTCTTCGCGACCGCCGTCGGCGCTGCGGCGGCACTCTGGCTCAGCGGTCTCGCGGCGCGCCAGCTGGCGCGTCCGATCGGCGCGCTGCGCTCGGCGGCTCACGCCGTGGCGCGTGGCGAGCGAGACGTGGCGCTGGGCAGCGACGCGGCGACGGAATTCCTGCCGGTGTTCACCGCGTTCCGGGCGATGGCGGAGGACCTTGGTGCGAGTCGAGCGGCGCTCGAGGAAGCGCAGCGTCGTACCGACGCCGTGCTGCGCACCGTGGCGAGCGGCGTCGTGGCGGTCGACGAGGCGGGGCGCGTCATTCTTGCCAACCCGCGGGCCGAGCAGCTGCTCGGTGAGGTGCCGGTCGCCGGAGCGCCGGTGGCGGGGTTGTCGTCCACGATCGTCGCTGCGCGCGTCGCGCGGTTCCTCCGCTCGACGCAGGATGCCGATGGCTTCGATCTCGAGCGCGACGGCCGGACGTTGCGTGGACAGCTCACGCGTCTCGCGCGCGGCGGCGCCGTGCTCACGATCGACGACGTGACCGAGCTGGCACGAGCGCAGCGCGTGCTGGCGTGGGGCGAGATGGCTCGGCAGGTCGCGCACGAGATCAAGAATCCCCTCACGCCGATCCGGCTTGGCGTGCAGCATCTGCGGCGTGCGCACGGGCGTCCCGACTTCGAGCCGATCCTCGAGCAGAACGTCACGCGCATCCTGCACGAGATCGATCGGCTCGACGAGATCGCGCGTGCCTTCAGCCGCTACGGCGGCGGCCCGGAGGAGCGTGCGCCGGCCGAACCCACCGATGTCGCCGCCATCGTGCGCGACGTGGTGGCGCTGGAGACGCTCGGCGAGAGTCAGACGGAGTGGTCGTATGTTGCCGAGGATACGCTGCCGCGGGCGCTCGCGCGCGCCGACGAGCTGCGCGAAGTGCTGCTCAACGTGTTCGAGAACGCGCGGCTCGCCAGAGCGCGTATCGTGCGCGCCTCGGTGCGGCGTGGCACGACGACCGACGGCGTCGCGGCGGTGGTGGTCGACATCACCGACGACGGCACCGGCATCGCGGCGGACGTGCTGCCGAAGATCTTCGAGCCACATTTCTCCACGCGCACCAGCGGCAGCGGCCTCGGCCTCGCCATCACGCGGCGGCTGGTGGAAGGGTGGGGCGGGGAGGTGGCGATCGAGTCGGAGATCGGACGGGGGACGACCGTACGCGTGACGCTCAGAACGGCCGGTGAACCGTGAACCGTGAACCGTCACTGCCAACGCCGT
>DASSIC010000348.1:0-2236 GCA_035692325.1 Gemmatimonadaceae bacterium
AGGTCGCGGTGAAGAACGCCCCCATCGCCGCGTGCGCCGGCAGGATGCCGACGAGCGAGAACGGGATGGCCGCCATGATCAGCAGCGGTGTCTTGAAGGATTGGAACCACCCGACGACGAGTACGTAGATGAGCAGCAACACCGCCGCAAACGCCAGCCCAAGGTCCCGGAAGACCTCGATGGTGATGTGCCACTCGCCATCCCACTTCATCGCGTACTTCGAGGTATCGAACGGCTGCGTGGCGTTGAAGACCTCGAGCGAGTAGCCCTCGGGCAGCGACAGGCTGGCGATCGCTTCGTTCATCCGCAGAATCGCGTACACCGGGCTCTCGTTCTCGCCCGCGAGATCGCCCGTGATGTAGGTGACGGCCTGCAGGTTCTTGTGGTACAGGCTGACGTCTTCCATCGTGCTCACCGCGCGGGTCAGCTCGCCGATAGCCACCGGACGCGTCCCCACGACTCTGAGCGATTGAATCGCTTCGAGGTTGCGGTCCGCGCGCGGCAGGCGAATGACGATGGGGACGTTCTCGCGCGCCTGTGCATCGTGCAACAGGCCTGCGACCTCTCCTGCGCCGGCCATCCGGACGACAGAGGCCAGGGCCGCTGACGAGAGACCCGCAGCCGCCGCCTTCTCGCCGTCTACTTCCAGCGTGACTCTCGGGTGCGGTGCTTCCACGTACCAGTCGGTATCCACTACGCCTGGCGTCTGCTCGAAGATGGCGCGAATCTGCGCGGCCACTTCCGTCCGCCGAACCGGGTCTGGTCCGTAGACCTCGGCGACCAGCGTCTGCAGAACCGGGGGACCCGGAGGGACCTCGGCCACCTGCAGCGTCGCACCGAACGTCCGGGCGATGGGGAGCAGGCGTTCGCGCACGCGGCGCGCGACGTCGTGGCTCTGTTCGGAGCGCTCCTCCTTGCCGACGAGGTTCACCTGCAGATCCGCGAGGTGCGGCGCACGCCGCAGGAAGTAGTGACGCACGAGCCCGTTGAAGTTGTACGGCGCCGACGCCCCCACGTACTGCTGGACGTTCACGACGGCGGCGTCCTCGAGCGTCGCGGTCGCGAGGGCGGCGGCCACGCGCGCCGTCGCTTCGAGCGCGGTCCCCTCCGGCATGTCCACCATCACCTGGAACTCGCTCTTGTTGTCGAAGGGCAGCATCTTCACGGTCACGAGCTTGAGCGGCACGAGCGCCATCGCGCCGAGCAGCAAGAGCGCGACGCCCGCGAGAAACAGCGCCCGCATGCGGACATTGGAGAGCAGCGGGCCCATCACTCGCCGATACAAGCGCGTGAAGAGGTCCTCTTCGCCGTGATCGTGGTGAACGGACGGTTTCAAAAGGCGCACGGCGGCCCACGGTGTGACCACGAAGGCCACCACGAGCGAGAACACCATCGCGGCCGACGCGCCAACTGGAATCGGCCGCATGTACGGGCCCATCAGCCCGCCGACAAAGGCCATCGGCAGGATGGCGGCGACCACGGCCAGCGTGGCCAGGATGGTGGGATTGCCGACCTCGTCCACCGCGCGAAGCGCGACGGCCACCAGCCCACGCGACTCGCCGGTGCTCAGCCGCGCATGACGGACGATGTTCTCCACGACGACAATCGCGTCGTCCACGAGGATGCCGATGGAAAAGATGAGGGCGAACAGCGTGATGCGGTTCAGGGTGTAGCCGTAGAGGAAGAACATGAACAGCGTCAGCGCGAGCGTCACAGGAATCGCGATCAGCACCACCGCGGCCTCGCGGCGCCCGAGCACGAGCCAGATCAGCGCCGACACAGACAGCACCGCGAGCAGCATGTGCCACAGCAGCTCGTTGCTCTTTTCGGCCGCTGTTTCACCGTAATCACGGGTCACGGTTAAATGGACATCAGAGGGAACGAGCGTTCCCTTAAGCGTGTCGAGCCTCTGGATGACGCGATGAGCCACATCAATCGCGTTGGTGCCCTTGCGCTTGGCCACGGCAATCGTGACGGCAGGATGCGCACCGGTGTCCCGTGATTGGTGGGTGACGTACGACGTGGGCTCGGCATCACCGTCAACGACCTCCGCGAGGTCGCCGACCAGCACGGGCCGGCCGGTGGAGGCGCTGACGACGACGCGTCGAACGTCGTCGGCCGTCCGCAGCCGGTTGCCGGCGACGAGCCCGGTGACCTGACCTCCGAGGACAGTCCCCTCCGACGTGCCTCGCGCGTTGGTCGCGCCAATCGCACGCTGGACGGCCAGCGGGTCCAG
>DASSIC010000349.1:0-2616 GCA_035692325.1 Gemmatimonadaceae bacterium
TGAGGAGCACGCCGGTGAAACCTTCGACATCACGCGCGGACGCCGCGACGCGGGTGACGATGTACCCCTTGGCGATGGCGTCGAGGGAGATGGCGTGTCGGGTGAGACGTCGCGCCGTGCCGGCGGCGCGGTCGACGCTCCAATGCGGGCCGCGCAGCGAGTCGAGGAGCGTGGGGAGTCGCGCGTCGAGCTCGTGCGCCGCGGATTCATCGCGCAGCAGCGCGGCGATCGCCCCCGCTCCCGGGTCGAACGCCCCGCACGTTCGTGCTCGCCACATCTCGCCGGCCTCCAATACTTCGGCGAGCTCGGGCGAGACGTGCACGTCGACGTCGTACGTCCCGCACCAGCGAGCAAGCTCGCTCGTGGGCGACCATCCACTGAGAATTGCGTCCAGTCGCTCGACTTCGCCGAGCATGGCGAGTTCGGCGCGCTGCGCGGCGCGTGGATTGCGGGCCATGAGCTGCAGATCCAGCGAGGTGCCAAGGACGAAGTCGTAGTGCGCGACATGCCGCGCGGGGCGCGGCGTGTGCGGTGCGAGCAGGTGCAAGCGACGGAGGAGTGACAGCGTCATCGTATAACTCCTTACACCGCTCAGCCCTGAGCTGTTGCCGGTGGCGGCCGGTGGTCGGTAATCGACGCGCCAGTCGGTGGGAGTCGCGTCCGGCTCAGTGGCACTCGCGTCCAGCTCAGTGGCAGTCGCATCCGACCGTGTGGAGATGACGTCCGGGGGCCGGCAAGTCGGATGCGGCGAGGTGGGAATCGGCTCCGCGGCGCGTCAAGTCAATGGTGCGGGTGGTGCGGTCGCCTGCGAATCCGCGCAAGTCGCCTCGTCGCTTCGTGCGATCGCCGCGTCACGTCGCAATGATCGCCTCGGAACTCGGTGCGGTCGCATCGACCAGTGCCGCGGGTCGTTCGCGACGACGGGCGAGTCGGCTCAGCGCGAGCCGCGGTCGTGTATGTCGCGAGTACGGTCGTCTCTGTGACGAGTACGGTCGACCCGGCGCCGAGCACGATGAGCTCCCGGGACCGGTCTGGTCGTCTCGTCGCGCAGGTACGGCCGACTCGGCGCCGAGTACGATGAGCTCATGCGACGTCGCGATCGTCTCGGCAGCCCGTCGCGTCGCCTCGTGGTACGATCATGGTGCGCTGCGCGAGGCGGACGATCGTCTCGTCGATCCGGTCGGGTGATCTCGTCGGCGCGCAGGGACAGCTCTGCGCACTGCCTGGCCAGCTACGCGCTCGGCACGGTCTACTGCGACAACAAACCAATGCTATTGCCGAGTGAACGATGCGCCGCCGGTTCAGGGCAATGCCTACTCGCCGTACATCTCGGTGATGAGCCGGCGCAGCGCGCGCGCGTCGGTCTCCGACAGCGTGCCGAGCCTGGCGCCGAGGCGCGACTTGCTGATCGTCCGGATCTGGTCCACCGCGATCTCGGCGTTGCGCCGGCCGACGCGAGCGGGGAGACGCGTGCGCCACCCCGGGTGCAGCTGCGACGTGAGGGGACACACGGTCACCGTCGCGAGCCGCTCGTTGAGTGCATCCAGGCTCACGATGACGACGGGCCGCGTCTTCGCCATCTCGGCGCCCGTGGCTGGATCGAGTTCAGCCCAGCGCACCTCGTACCGCTTCACTGGTTCTTCGGCCGCCGAGGTGTCTTGTACTTCTTCGCCGGCTCTGCAACGCGACGCGGCCGCGCGGGTGACCAGGGCACGCTGTCCAGGCCATCCCCAATCGTCGTGTCGAACTCGCTCCAGTCCTCGCCCGCCGCGGCCATCGCGCGGGCGGTCTCGTCCCACGAGAGCTTGGCGATCGCGGCACCGATCGGGCGCAGGAGAATTCCGTCGCTCCGCTCCTCCATCACCACGCTCTCGCCGACGGCATAGCGCTCGAGGGTGGCGGCGGGGATGCGGACGCCGCGAGAGTTGCCGATCCTGGTGACCTTGAGCTCGACGGGCTTCATGTAATAACGGTAATTACACTGGCGAACCGCGTCAACGCAATTCTCATGGCGGGGCGATGCGGCCCTCCGATACGTCCGGCTTACGACACCGGCCGAAAGTTGGCGCGCGGAACCCAGAGCGTGTAGTTCGGCGGGAATCCCTTCCGGTCGAACTTCACCCGCATGTAGGCGCCCGACTCCTCCAACACGCGCGCCGCGGTGAAGTTGCCGGCGAGCACGAAGCGGCAGCCGATCGACGCGTCATCCCACTTGTGGCCACGCTCGCGCTCGAAGTGATCGATCTGCGCGAGCGTCTCGCAGGCGGCCGCCATGGAGCGGTTGCCGATGCGGGTGAGGACGATCGACTTGCCGACCCATGAGGGCTCCTTGCTCGACGACGCGCCCTGCGCGAGCGCCGGTGCGGATCCCAGTGCAACGAGTGCGGTGAGCAGGACTGCTGGCGTGAGGCGCATGATCACTCCCGGTCGCGGATGGAGTCGCTGGTTGAAGCGTCTTCATTAGAACGATCGGGGGCGTAGAGCGTCACCTCCGGACCGCGCGCTCACGGACACTTCTCGCCATGCCCATCGTGATCGCGGCCGTCAGCTCTTCCGCTTCGCGCTCGCGTCGCTGCCGGAATCGGCGACGTCGGGTTCGACGTCATGATTGTGGCG
>DASSIC010000350.1:0-7366 GCA_035692325.1 Gemmatimonadaceae bacterium
TGGCGCAGCAACTCGTCGGCATGGCGGCGGTCGCGCGGTGGCGCGACGACGACGCCTATGCGCTCGTGCGGCGCGCGGCGCCCTATGCCACGCTCTCGCGCGAAGCGTTCGAGCAGGTGCTGGACTATCTGTCCGACGCGAGCGAGGCGATGGAGGAGCGGCGCGTCTACGCGAAGCTGGTACGGGCAGGCGGTGCATTCGAGGCGCGCGGCCGGTCGGTCGCGACGATTTTCTACCAGAATGTCGGCACGATCGCCGGCGGCGCGTCGGTGCGGATCAAGATTCGCGGATCCAGCACGCCGATCGGCACGGTCGAGGAGGACTTCCTCGAGCAGCTCAAGCCCGGTGACCGCTTTCTGCTCGGCGGACGCGTGTGGGCGTTCATGTTCGCGCAGGGGATGACGGCGTTCGTCGCTCCGGCAACGGGGCGACCGAGCGTGCCGCGCTGGGCGTCGGAGATCCTGCCTGCCACCGCGGGTGTGGCGTGGGGTGTGGGCGTGCTGCGCGCCCAGTTGCGTGATGCGCTGGTCGTGGGCGGCGCCGACGCGGTAGCGACGCTGCTGTCGCACCGCTACGAGCTCGAAGCGGCCGACGCGCAGGCGCTCGCCGAGTACGTCGCCACGCAGCATGCGCTCTCGGCGATTCCCGATCCGGACGAAGTGCTCGTGGAGCGCTGGGTGGATCCGGATGACGAACGGGTGATGGTACATGCCGTCACGAGCCCACTCGGCCGGCGGGCGAACGACGCGCTCGCCCGGGCCATCGCATACCGGTTGGGGAGGGGAAGCGTCGGCCTGATGGTCGACGACCAGTCCTTCGCGGTGCGCGTTCCGCTGCGCGCGGCATGGGACGAGGAGATGTTGCCGCGCCTGTTCGATGCGAGCGGCTTGCGCGAGGACGTTCGCGCTGCGGTGGCGCGCTCCGACCTGTGGGGGCGCCGCTTTCGTGCCGTCGCCGGCATCGGGCTGATGCTCGTGAAGAACTACCACGGCCGCTCGAAGTTCGTCGGTGCGATGCAGATGAACGCGCGTCGCATCTGGTCGGTGCTCGAGCGCGAGCGACCGGACTTTCCGCTCGTGCGCGAGACGTACCGTACCGTGCTCGAGGACGATCTGGATGTGCCCACGGCTGTCGCCTGGCTCGAGCGCGTGTCGGCGCGATTGACGATGCGCGAGCTGGACGGTCCGCCACCATTTCTCTTTCGACTGGTGGCCGCGGGGACCACGGACTCCATGCTGCTCGAGGAGCGTGACGCATTTCTCCGTCGGCTGTGGGAGCGCGCCACGATGGCGAGTGGCGTTACGGTGAGCGCCGGCTGACGTGCAACGCTGGATGGAGGTGGCTCCTGGGCTCCGCCTGACCGGCGATGGCGCGGCCTGGCTGCCATCCTCGGCAGCGCTGATCGTGGCGGACGTGCATGTGGGGTACGAGCTCGCGGCGCAGCGGCGCGGCGGCTATCTGCCGCCCATCCAACGTGGTGCGGTCGTCGGCGCGCGGCTGGCGAAAATGGCGCGCGAGCTGTCCGTGAGTCGCCTCGTCATCGCCGGAGATCTGCGTCACTCCACGCACGACGTGGACGACTTCGAGCGGGCCGAGCTCGCACAGCTTGCGGAGGCTTTTCCCGAGGACATCACCCTCGACGTCGTCCTGGGAAACCATGATCGCGGCGGCCCGATCGTCGGACGCAGCGTTCAGGGTTCGCTCCGCCTGGGCGACATCGACATTTGCCATGTGCCGCCAACGATTCGCCCCGCGCGCTGGACGGTGTGCGGCCATTTGCATCCGCGCGTCACGGTACGCGACGAGACCGGCGCATCGGCGCGCTATCCCTGCGCGCTCGCCGGAGAGAACGTGGTCGTTCTCCCCGCGTTCAGCGAGTGGGCGGGGGGCACCTCGGCTGGACGCCTTCTCGCATCGCTTCCATTGGGCGAGTGGCGTGCGCTTCCGGTGAGCGGCGGCCAGATCGCCGACGTGGGGATCATGCTCGGGCGGTCGGACCGCTCGACCGCGTAGCGGTCAGACCGTCGCTGGCTGGCGTACAGCAGGCGCGGGCGTATTCGCCTGCTGTTCGAGCAGTGCCGGGTCCGGTGCATCCCAGAGCACGACGCCCCGCACACGGCAGCCGGCCGCCTGAATTTCCTCGAGCGTCTTCTTGAGCTCCGCGACCGGCGTCTGTCCGGTGCGCGCGCAGTAGACGACGTCGGGGATGGGAAGCGCCGTCGGCAATCCCTGGCTCACCTGATCGGGCGCGCTCACGAGCACCACCGCGTCGTAGCGACGCGACAGGCGAGCGATGTCCCGCTGGAACAGCCCCTTCAACTCGTCCAGCGGCAGGATCCCGTGTCCGCTGGCCACGACGTCGATCGTCCGGTCGCGCCCCGTCCGCGCGGGGCGAATCGCCTCGGGCCAGCTCACCTTCCCCTCGACCAGGCCCATCACGCCGGGACTTGCCGGCAGGCGCAGCGCGATCTCCACCGTGTCGGCGGGCTCGGTGTCGACGAGCAGCGTGGCACGCGCTTCCTGCGCGGCGATGGCCGCGAAGTTGATCGCGACGATCGCCGAGACCGCGGGATTGTCTCCCACGACGGTGAGCATCACGACGTCGGTACCGGCGGTCGCGATGCTGAGGTAGATGAGCTGGTGGCCGTCGCCCCCGGGATCGAGGTAGGGCGGCCCATTCCGGTCGGCGGCGCGGCGCCCACGATCGGGCGACGGCGGAAGTGGCTTGATGACACCGAGCACCCGCGTGCCAGTCGCTCGCTCGATCTCATAGGCGTCGGCGACGCGCGGGTGGCGCACCTCGTCCAGCAGCGCCACGCCGAAGCCGAGCATGGCACCGAACACGAGCGCCGCCGCGAGCATCGCCGGCGGAGAGGCGCCGACGTTCGCCAGCTCGCGGGCGCGCTCCTCCCGCACGTCCAGCCGTTGCAGCTCCGCGCGTTCGCGCGCCAGGCGGTTGGCCACTTCAGTGGCGACGGTTCGCGCCGTGTCGCGCCGGTAGATCGCCGCCATGGTATCCGGCATCGGACGCGCGGCCACCGCGGCCGCGGCGGACGAGGGTGGCGGCGACAGGGTGGCCAGCTCGCGCTGCATGGCGCCGCGCTTGGCGGCGGACAGCGCCTGGATGTTTCGTCCCAGCTCGTTCGCCCGCGCCGTGAGCGCCACGAATACCGGGTCGACGCCCCCGACCGCGTTGTAGCTCTCGCGCTCCCGCTCGATGCCGGCGAGCGAGTCCAGCAGCAGCTTCACCTGCGCGTCACCGCGCATGGGCGCCGCTTCGGCCAGTGCGCGGTACGAGCCGAGCAGTGGCGCATTGTCGGCGCGCGCCAGCAGACGATCGAGCTCGTCGATCTCGCCGGCCAGCGAATCGCGGCGGTTGCGAGCGGTCGCGGTGATGGCCTCGCCGGTCGGCGTGGTGTCGGAGGCCGAAGCGGCCGCTGTGGCGGCGATGAGCTGCGTGAGCTGCGCCCGGGTGGCCACGAGCGCCGAGTCAGCGGCGGAGACCTGCCGCTCTGCCGTCAGCAGCGAGTTCATGGTGGGCAGCGTGTCGGGGCGCGCCTCGGGCGCTGGGCGAATTGCGTTCGCGGCGCGTTTCGCCTGCTGGGGCACCACGATGAGCGCCACGAGCGACGCCACGAAGGTGACGACGCTGACCGCGCCGATGAAGACGGGACGACGAAGCGCGTTGCGGGCGCGCGCCGTCATCCACGCGGCGCGTGACGGCGACGGCGGACTGGCGCGCTTGCGAGCGGGGCGGCGGCGCGGACTCATGGTGCGTGTGGTACGTGACTCAGGAAGATGGCGCTCGGCCAGAGATGCCGGCCGTTCCCCTCTCGCACGTGATGGGCCACGGTCGCTGAGGCGGAGATTTGCATGCCCGGACGGACGACGGGGTGGGCGCCGCATGGCGCCCACCCCGTGGACTCGTTCGGTGAGCCTTGCGGCTCGGGAAAGCTACTGAACCGTGACCGAACCCTTCATGTTCATCGCGGCGTGCGGCACGCAGTTGTACTCGTACTTGCCCGCCGGGATCTTGGCGAACGACACCGTGTACGCCTCGTTCGGCTGCATCAGCATCGGGCCCGAGAGCTCGCCCATGTGCTGGCCGGGCATGTTCGCATCGAGCTGGGCCTTCACGGCCGCGTCGGCGACGCCGGTGAACGCGACGTTGTGCGGGCCGCCGGTGACCATGACGTACTTGATCGCGTCGCCGGACTTCACGGTGATGTTGGCGGGCTCGAACTTATAGCCCGTCGCGTCGCCGATCATCTTCACTTCGTGGGTGGTGCCGGTGGCCGGCGCCATCGCGACCGCGCCAGCGGCCGGGGTCGTGGCCGGGGTCGCCGTCGCCGGGGCAGGCGTGGTCGTGCTCGCCGCAGCCGCGTTCGCCGCAGCGGTGTCCGTCGCCGACTTATTCTCACCGCCGCACGCGCCGAGGACCGCCGCGCCCGCGAGGAGCGCAATACCGTAGAACCGCATTTCTGAAGGCCTCCAAAAACTTTGATCGTTGAGTGCTACCCGACGGGGCCCCGTCGGGTATTGTGAATTTGTTCACAAGCACGCCCCGGCGCAATTCCGGGGAAGCCCCGACCGCCACCGCACGCGCTCGCCTCCCTGTTGCACAGCGCGCGCCGCGACGTTGACCCGTGGTCGGGTCACCCATTACGTTCCACTCCATGTCGATCGTCCGCGTTCACCGCCATCACGTGCATCATCACCACGGCCCGACAGGCCGGGGCGACGCGCACGTGTATCGGTAGCGGGACAGCTTCACCCGCGACACACCGGCACGACAGTCGGCTCGGCCCGTCCCTTCGGACGGGCTTTTTTGTTGCCGGTCGCCTGCGCGCGCGGCTCGGCACGCTCCTCAAAGAGGCCTCACGGCCCCACGACATGCTTCGCATCGCACTTCCCAACAAGGGCCGTCTCTCCGACGAGGCCCGTGAGCTCTTCACCGACGCCGGCCTCGAGGTCCGCGCGGCCGGCCCGCGCGCCCTCACAGCCTCGCTCGGCGGGGAGTTCCAGGCGCTGTTCGTCCGCGCGCAGGACATTCCCGAGTTCGTAGCCGACGGCGCAGCGGACGCGGGCATCACGGGTTTCGATCTCGTTCGTGAATCAGGGCGTGCCCTGGACCAGCTCGCCGATCTCGAGTTTGGCCGATGCCGACTGGCCGTGGCGGCACGCGACGAGAGCGGCGTGAACGCGCTCGACGACATCGCCGAGGGAGCGCGCGTCGCGACGGTATTCCCGCGCATCACTGAGCAGTTCTTCCGCGAACGGGGGCAGGTGGTGACGGTCGTGCCGGTGTCCGGCGCCGCCGAGATCGCCCCGCACATCGGGATCGCCGATGTAATCGTCGATCTCGTATCGACCGGCTCCACGTTGCGCGTGAATGGGCTGCGCGAGATCGCCACGGTGCTCGAGTCATCGAGCCGCCTCATCGCTTCGCCGACGGTGCGGGCCGACGCCGCGCGTGCTCGCGCGCTGGACGAGCTGGTCGCCGCGCTGAGCAGCGTGATCGCGGCGCGCGGCAAGCGGTACGTGATGGCGAACGTGCCGCGCGCTCGACTCGACGACGTCAAGCGCATCGTGCCCGGGCTGAACGGCCCCACGGTGATCGACATCATGAACGGCGGAGCCTTCGTGGCCGTGCACGCCGTCGTCGGTGTCGCCACGATCTATCGCACGATCGCCGATCTCAAGGCGCTCGGCGCCGAGGGGATTCTCGTCACACGCATCGAGAGGCTGATGGCATGAGCGCAACCAACGCCTCGGCCGTCGCACTGCGCTGGTTCGGCGCCATTGATTCCCTCTCGCCCGATGCGCGCCGGCGTATGTTCGATCGAACGTCCGGCGAGTCCGGCGTCCGCCAGCGCACAGCCGAAATCGTGGCACGGGTGCGGACGCAGGGCGACGTGGCGCTGCGCGCGCTGGCGCTCGAGCTGGACGGCGTGACGCTCGAGTCGCTGGAGGTGCCACGTCGCGAGTGGACACGCGCGCTCGACGGCCTCGCACCGACTCTCCGTCGGGCGATGGAGCGCTCGGCGGCGAACGTCGAGCGCGTGCACCGTGCCTTCTTGCCCGTCGCGCAGGAGACGGAGAGCGAGCCCGGCATCGTCGTCGGCCGTCGACCGGATCCGCTGCAGCGGGTCGGCGTGTATGCACCGGGTGGACGCGCCGCATATCCGAGCAGCGTGTTGATGGGCGTGGTGCCGGCGCGCGTCGCGGGCGTAAACGAGATCGTGGTCTGCTCGCCGCCCGGGCGCGACAGCGGTCGTCCCTCAGAGGTCGTGCTCGCGGCCTCCGCGCTCGCCGGCGCGACGCGCGTGTTCGCGCTCGGCGGAGCCGGAGCCGTGGCGGCATTGGCATACGGCACGGAGAGCGTGCCCCGCGTCGATCGCATCGTCGGGCCGGGCAATGCCTACGTGGCCGAAGCGAAGCTTCAGGTATCCAGCGCCGTGGCGATCGATTCGCCGGCCGGGCCCAGCGAGCTGCTCGTGCTTGCCGACGATACGGCCGATCCCATGTTGATCGCGCGCGAGCTGCTCGCCCAGGCCGAACACGATCCGATGGCGGCGGTGATCGCCGTGATGACGAGTGAACGGGCTGCGCACGCGGTGCGCGATGCGCTCTCGGAGCAGCTTCCGACCCAGCTCCGCGCGGATATCTGCTCGGCGGCGCTCGCGGGGCAGGGCGCGGTCGTGTGGGCGGGTTCGCTCGACGCGGCGATTGCATTCGCGAACGCCTACGCCGCGGAGCACCTGCTGCTCGTCGTGTCGGCGCTGGATGCGTCGCTTGCGAAGCTGCGCAACGCGGGCACCGTGTTCATGGGCGCGAGCGCCTCGGTGGCGTTCGGTGATTACATGACCGGCGCGAATCACGTGCTGCCCACCGGCGGCCTGGCCCGCTCCTACTCCGGGCTGTCCACGCTGGACTTCGTACGCTGGACCACCTACCAGCGCGTGTCGCCTGAGGCGGCAGCCCGTCTGGCGGACGACGTCGGCGTCTTTGCCGACGCCGAGCGGCTGCCCGGTCACGCGATGGCCGCTCGCGCGTGGAAATCCGGAGGGGGGCGATGAGCAGTGCATCAACGACTGCTCGTTCGCTGGCGCGCGCCGAGGTGCGTGCGCTGCCGCTGTACGCGCCGGATCTCGCCGAGTGTGCAGTGGACGTGAGCGACAACACGAATCTGTGGGGGCCGCCGCCCGCTGCACGGCGCGCGCTCGCCGCGGCACCCGATGCGGCGATCGCGCGATATCCATCGCTCTACTCCGCACCGCTGCGTTCGGCCGTCGCGCGATACCTGGGATTGAGCGGCGACACGAAGGTGGGCGTCGTGACCGGCTGCGGCTCCGATGACGTCATC